>JAPXOG010000008.1:0-25121 GCA_033811555.1 Minisyncoccota bacterium | reverse complement strand
AGAAATTATGGTGCAAGAAAAAAGAAATGCTCAACTTCTTTCATTATTATTGAGGGCAGAAAATTCAGAACGGGGTGAGACAGAAACTCCTTTGGCTATAGAAATTTCTGAATATTTCAAAAACAATCCTATAGATCCAAGAATTTTGAAAACCATTAGAGTGCTTTATGGAGAAGGTATTGATGAGTAGGCACTCTACTATCTAGCACTTACTTATAAACACCCTGAAAGAGTAGAAAAGGTGTTAGAAATGGCATCAGATTATAAGCCAAATGTAAAAAATCCTACAGAGATCCATAAAAGAGTTTTAACGCTTTTAGAGCATTTTGATCAACTTATTTCTGCTTCTCAGTTAGGAAAAAAAATTTTTGAAGAAATTGAGCACGACAAGGAAGAACGATTGAAAGGAATTGGAGAAACTAAAAAAAGAATTGAATCATTGATATATTTTTTCAAACCAGATAAAAAAACGACTAGCGTAAGAAAAATAAGTTTCATTTCTACAGACCCTCTTTATAAGAAAAATTCTGGTAGAAATTTTCTAGTTTTACCTGACGAACAAATTATACTCTCTAATATTGATAATATTGATAACCAAGACCATGAATTTTTACACGGGATTATAAACCCTATTGTTGAGAAATTATCTAAATTACTTATGGATGAACAAAAAGAAAAAATTTCTCAGTTAGCCAATAAAAAATTGAAGCAAGATTACGGAAGCGGTTATTTTAATTTACTTTGTGAAGAACTAATAAGAACCTATAACGATGTTTTTAAGAAAGGAGAGAGGCCACAAACTTACGAAGATTTTGTTATAAAAATCTCAGAAATCACAGACGATCAATTTAAGAATAATTTAGTGGATGATAAAGGTTTTCGTGAGAAGTGCGATCTTTTAGAAATAAAAACTGTTGATTATTTGAAAAGTAAATCTAGAGAATATTTTGAAAAATTTGAGGAGAATAAATTGAGGGAGATAATTTTCGATATTTATAAAGAATACGTTAATCGTGCAGAAACTGAATATAAAAATTTTGAACAATTTATATTATCAAGATTTCCAACTGTAATATAAGAATCTAAAAAATAATTCATTAATTATCTCTCAAGAAATTTTTTAGAAATCTTTTTTATTTTAGAAAATTCAGAAGGTGAGAACCAGAGTATGTCGGGATGGCGCTTAAACCACGTCATTTGACGCTTAGCATAATGTTCAATATCTTTCTGTAGACATTCCACCATCTCTTTTTTAGTTACCTTTTTTTGTAAATACAAGGCGATATTCCGATACTCAAGACCGAAAGATTCTAATTTTTTCCATGAAATACCTTGAGAACGAAGTTTTTTTACTTCTGCTATCATCCCAATTTTCATTCTCATCAATAATCGTTTATTGATTTTAGAAGCAAGCTTTTCTTTAGGGAGAGTTATTCCAATATAAAGTGTATCAAATTTATTTTTTTGTTTACGTGGCTTTGGAACTTTTCCGTGTGTTTCAATAATTTCAAGAGCTCTAATTAATCTGCGTCTATTATGTCGGTCAATTGTTTTCGCGCGATAAGGATCTTTTTTTCTTATAAGTTCAAATAATTTTTCAGTTGAAAGTTTCTCAAGCTTTAGCCGAAGTTTTTTGTTTGGTGGAACTTCTGGTATTGATAATCCTCTAGTGAATGCGTCTATGTAGAGTCCTGTGCCACCGACAACAATTGGAACAAGTCCTCTTCGTAGTATGGATTTAGATGCTTTCTGGGCGTCACGTATATATCGAGCAACACTATACTGTGATTTTGGAGAAGCAACGTCAAGTAGAAAATGCCGTATACCCCGCATTTCTCGTTTAGTGACCTTACCGGTCCCTATATCCATACCTCGATAAACTTGACGGGAATCGGCAGATATTATTTCGCCATTAACGTCTTTAGCTAGACGTACTGAGATATCGCTTTTTCCTGTAGCAGTAGGTCCAAGAATAACTATGAGTTTGTGTTGCATAGCAGTTCTATCCTGCATTTATTTTCTGTAACTGGCAAGTATTAGAAATGTAATGTGTTTTTGTTTATCGCTACTATAAAAAATTTCTGGTAAAATCTCTTAGGAAGGCCGGGGTGGCGGAATGGTAGACGCGCACGACTCAAAATCGTGTGTCGCAAGACATGAGGGTTCGAGTCCCTCTCCCGGCACATTACGATATTTCAAGTGAGTTTAGTGTTAGAATGAGAAAGTAAAAAATGCCAAATTTTTATAAAATAAACTATGAGTTTTCATAATAACGCAATTTTCTGGGTTGAGGTAGAAAAAATAGTACCAAATCCGTTTCAGCCACGACGTTTTTTTGATGAACAGAAACTGAAGGAACTAGCAATCTCTATTCGTCAGTATGGAGTTTTACAGCCGTTGGTAGTAACTCGTCGTGAACGCACCCGTGATGATGGTGGATTGCGCGTTGAATATGAGCTTATTGCAGGTGAACGAAGGTTGAGAGCATGTAAACTTGCTGGGGTGTCGTTGGTTCCAGTTATTATTCGTGACGAGGAAGAGAGTGAGCAGATGAAGTTGGAGCTTGCAATTATTGAAAACCTACAACGCGAAGATATTAACTGTTGAGCGCGCTCGAGCATTTCATCAGCTAGTTGATCAGTTTAATTTGACACACGGAGACGTAGCACGAAAAGTTGGGAAGAGTAGAGAGTATGTTTCCAATACGATTCGACTGCTTCGATTAACTGATGAAATGCAACAGGCACTTGCAGAAGGAAAGATTACAGAAGGTCACACCAGACCTCTATTGATGCTAATCGATCGTCCTGAAGAGCAATCAGTGTTATTCAAGGAAATTATTTTAAAAAAACTTAATGTGAGAGACGCAGAGCAGATTTCTAGACGTATTGCTGTAGAAAAAATACGTAGACATGATAAGGCATATGACCCTGAAATTCTTGAAATGGAGAAGCAAGCTTCTGAGAGCTTGGGAACTAGAGTCCAGATAGAGCCACGTGAAGTTGGTGGGCGTGTGTCCATAGAATTTATGTCCGAGGAGGATCTTAGAAACATTCTTTCAATGCTTAACGTACAAAAGTTGGAAGAACAGCGAATGGCTCGTATGGTAGATGAGGCTCTATCAGAAAAACCTGAGGAGAAAAAAGATGAACAAGAAGACGATGATTTATATTCGGTGACTAATTTTTCGATATAGATTCTTCTTTTTCAAGAGCTGCCCGCACTTTTTTGCGCGCCAAACCGGTTGCAACCCATTCTAGCCATCGGTGTGAAGGTCGAGCTGATTGTTTTGTCTCAACAAACACAATATCTCCGTGTTGTAGTTTTGTTGAAAGAGCAACGAATTTTCCGTTAATTCGAGCACCTGAGGCATGATCTCCTAGGTCTGAGTGGATAGCGTAAGCAAAGTCTATAGGAGTAGCTCCTATCGGAAGATCAACAACTTCTCCATTTGGGGTAAAGACAAATATTCGGTCGTTGAAAAAGTCACTACGCAAGTTTTTAATAAAAGAGAGAGAGTGTCCGACAGTATCTTGAGTTTCGGCCATATCACGAATCCACTCTGTGACAGGAGAAACGCCGTTATCGTGTGTATGACCAAATAGTGTTTGTACCAATGCAACGCTCGTGTTTTGTGAGCCAGTTGAGTTTTTTTCTTTGTACTCAACATGAGAAGCGATACCGTATTCTGCAATGTGATGCATTGCTTGTGTGCGTATTTGTATTTCAATAATTGCGCCATCGCCTGTAAATACTGTTGTGTGCAAGCTTTGATATCCGTTTTTCTTAGGCATGGCGATGTAATCTTTGATACGTCCAGGAAGAGGTTTCCATGTACCGTGTACGAGCCCGAGGCATAGATAGCATTCTTCAACAGTTTTTACTATTATTCGGAGAGCTGCGATGTCATAAACTCGATCAATGTTCATGTCTTTCTGTCGTAATTTTTTGTAGAGTGAATATAGGTGTTTGATACGATAATCCATTGAGTGAACGGTAATTTGCGATTTGCCGAGCATTTCTCGAAGTTCGCGCGCAAGTGAATGCAGTTGTTGGATGTTTTCTTTACTTTTTTCCTCGCGTAATCGAAGAGTTTCAGCATATTCCTTTGGGTATGCTGTTTTAAACGATATGTCCTCAAGTTCTCCTTTTAGTGTTCCCATACCAAGTCGATGTGCTATGGGCGCATAAATTTCAAGAGTTTCTTGGGCAATACGTTCTTGTTTGTCTTTCGGTAAAGCTCCTATAGTTTTTAGATTGTGTAGACGGTCAGCAAGTTTTATTAGGATAACTCGCGGATCCTGTGCAGTGGCAAGAAATAATTTCCTGAGCGTTTCAACGTGGCGTTTAAGTCCGCGATATTTTAGTTTTCCTAGTTTTGTAACTCCATCTACAAGAAATGCTATTTCATCTCCAAAAGAAGTTCGTATGTCGCTGATGGAAATATAAGTATCTTCAACTGTGTCATGTAAAAGACCTGCTGCAATAGTTTGAGCGTCTGCTCCCATCCGCGCAAGGTTATGAGCAGTTGCGGTAACATGAGAAAAATATGGAACCCCTGATTCTCTAACATGCCCCTCATGCGCCTCTTTAGCTATTTGATATGCTTTTTCGATTAGACCACGATCTTTTGCGGAGAATCTATGCTGAGAACGAGATAGTATGTGAGCAATTGTGTGCATACCTATTCAAGTGTTTTGAGCCCAACAAGAATAATAGAGTTAGATTTTTTGTAACACATATAACCAAATACCGCACTTATATGTACGGGTAGTATACTCCAATATACTAAAACGCGCGCGTTACGTTTTTTTCTTTTTCTTTCGCGTAAAATTACGCTTTTTTTTGGGTTCAGCCAGTATTTCAAGAGCACGCTCTAATGAAACCGTGTACACATCATCAGATTTTAGTGAGCGAAAATCTCCATTATGACCTATATAAGGCCCAAACCGCCCAATGTTTGCAACTATGTCTTTCCCTGAATCAGGGTGAGCTCCTAGTGAGCGAGGTAGAGAAAGGTAACGGACCGCTTCATCAAGTGTGATGGCTGGTGGATCTTTTTCTTTAGGGATACTTGCGCGACGGGGTTTTTTATTTTTTGGTGTTTTGAGCCCAAGTTGAACATACGGGCCATATGGACCGTCTAGTATAAAAATAGGTTCTCGAGTTTCTGGATGGTATCCAATTTCCTCTGGGTCAACTACTTCTTTTCCTTCTTCATTACGTGCGCCGTCACACTCAGGAAAACGGGAACAACTCATAAACACACCTTGGCGGGATAGTTTCATCACCATTTTACTGTCACATTTTGGACACGTATATTCTTCAGGTGCTTCACCAAGGTCGGTTATTTTTTTTGCATCTTTTGCTTTTTTCTTGACCTCCTTTGAAAATGGAATGTAAAAATCAGAAAGAGTTTTTGTATATTCTCGTTTTCCGCGCGCAATGTCATCTAATTCATCTTCCATTTCAGATGTAAAGGAATCGCTGATGTATTTAGTAAAATTTTTTTCAAGAAATGACGATACAACGTCGCCTGTTGGAGTGGGTGTAAGCGTCCGGTTTTCTCGTGTTACATAACCTCGATCTTCTAGAGTTTTTATAATAGATGCGTAAGTAGAAGGTCGGCCGATTCCACGTTTTTCAAGTTCTTTGATGAGGCCGGCTTCTGAGTAGCGAGGTGGCGGTTGGGTTTCTTTTTGTTGGCTTTCAAGTGCTAGGAGCGTTAGTGGGTCACCGGCGATTAGATTGGGCATCTCAACATCTTCTCCTCGTGAGTGTGGGTCTGCCATAAACCATCCCGGAAATACAACACGTGAACCTGTAGCTGAAAACACAGGTATGTTGTGATCTGTCGTGGTAGCAGTTATTTTGGTTTGTATGAGTTGTGCGGGAGACATTTGTGAGGCAACAGTACGTTGCCAGATAAGTTCATATAGACGTTGTTCGTCATCTGTGGAACCCGCTTTTTCTTTTTCTACATTAGTAGGGCGTATTGCTTCATGAGCTTCCTGCGCGTTTTTGCTCTTGCTTTTATAGCGGGTGGGGGAAGCGTAGTTTGATCCAAATTTTTTTATAACAAGATCTTTGATACTTTGTTGGGCACTTGAAGCTAGGTTTGTGCTATCTGTACGCATGTATGTTATGAGGCCTTTTTCATACAGTTTTTGAGCAGTGCGCATTGTTCGAGAAGGAGAAAATCCAAGTCGAGTTGAAGCACTTTGTTGTAAAGTTGAAGTTGTAAATGGAGGTCGAGCCTTACGATACACTTCGGTTTCTTTGCTGTCTTCTACGATCCATGAACTGGATGTGCCTAACTTCTTTATTTCTTCTACACGCGCTTCATTCCTTGGCTCTTCTTCGCATGTTAGTAGTAAATGAGTACCTTGCTTGGTTTCAATGTTAGCGGTAAGTATCCAAAAACTTTCAGGTACAAAAGAACGAATGATACGTTCGCGTTCCATTAATATGCGTAGTGCTGGAGATTGTACGCGACCCGCAGAAAGCCCGTACCTCACTTTTTTCCAAATGATTCCTGATAAATCATATCCAACGAGACGATCTAATACTCGGCGAGCTTCTTGAGCTTGTCGAAGGTTTTCGTCAATAGAGCGTGGATGTTTGATTGCTTCTGTAACTGCTTCCTGAGTTATTTCGTGGAAAACAACTCGTTGTGCTGGAAGTATTTTTGCTTTCGTTTTTCGTTTAGCAGTGTCTGATAGGCCTAATGTTTCAGCAAGATGCCAAGCGATAGCCTCTCCTTCACGATCAGGGTCAGTAGCTAGATAAATTTCTTCTGCTTTTTTAACAGCTTCTTTAAGGTCTGCAATGACCTTTTTTTTCTCCGGGACTATTTGATAGTTGGGAACAAAACCTCCATCTATGTCGATGGCGTTTTTATTGCTTTTTGGCAAGTCGCGGACGTGCCCGACGCTGGCTAGAACAGTATATTCAGACCCCAAATACTTTTCTATGGTCGTCGCTTTCGCGGGAGATTCTACTATAACTAATTTCATAGCAAATGACACAACTAATACTATGGTATCACTTTTTTTGCAAACGATATTGTGCAAAACGTATTTTGATGGTATATTCTGCGCGGAAATTTAACATAAGGAGAGTCTAATGATCTATAGATTTTCTTTCGAGGTTTTGGACCAGAACGGGATATCTGAATTTTGTCAGATCCAAGTTCTGGCCCACAATATTCTCGAAGGTATTCGTGAATTCGTGTACTGCCTCGCTGAGTGGCGGGTAGAGAGTGTCCGAGACATTAGACTAGAACTCAATGGTTCCACGGTCGCGTGTTTTCATGGCACAACCGGACATTTGTCATCGCTTACAAATCTTGGGGCGTGGAAGGTAGTGTAGAACCATGCTCCAAAGCCCCTGTGCTACAGGGGCGTTTTTGTAAGAGAAAGTTATATTCTAGTTATTTTGCCGAGCATTGTAGTAACACATCGTTTTATTTCAAGAAGTGAAATTGAGATGCGAACGATAGAAGGATCTAGGCCTGTAGTTGTACACAATTCGTCTATGGTCTGGGGTTCATCAAGAGAATTAAGTATGATCCGCTCTTCAGATGTAAGCACATCTTCAGAAATTGATTTTGAGTTTACGGTAATACCTAGAGATTCTAAAATATCTTCTCCAGAAGTTACAGCGTGAGCACCTTCACGCAAGAGATGGTTAGATCCAGCGCCTGCTTGTGATGTAATGGAGCTTGGAACAATTAACACATCGCGATTGTACTCCATAGCCAGACGCGCGGTTATGAGTGTTCCTGATTTTTCTCGTGCTTCAATGATTAGTGTCGCATGGCACAAACCTGCCATGATACGATTTCGTTTTGGAAAACCCCATACAGTAGCTTGCTCTTCTGGAGAACACTCAGAAAGTAGTGCTCCGTCATGTGAGAGGATTTTATGAGCGAGTCCCACATTAGATCGTGGATATAGTGCACTGTCGAGTATACCGGACCCAGGAACTGCAACTGTTGGTATTCCATAGTGGATTGCTTCTTCGTGCGCGCAAGAATCAATTCCTAGAGCAAGTCCAGATACGATTACTATTGGGTAACCAGCAAGTTCTCGTATAAGCTTCTGGCAAGCAGTTATTCCGTATGAAGAATGTTTCCTTGATCCGACTATACAAAGCCAAGAAAATGACAGATCAGGCAATTTTCCTCGAATAAACAGATGTGAAGGCGGGTCGGGTATTTCGTTAAGAAGAGGAGGGAACTCTTCGGACGAGATACGTCGAGCTGGCTCCTGGTGTTTCATTTGAGCAGTATGACTCGGGTATATAAAAAAAAGATAAATAATGTATAGTATAGGTATGCTAGATATTAATTTCATTAGAGAAAATAAAGATATAGTTATTGCTGGTGCCAAAAAAAAGCACGTAGAAATTGATATTGAAGGGCTTTTGAAACTAGATGATGCGCGCCGTGCACTTACACAGGAAGTTGAAGCTCTTCGGGCGCAACAAAATATTGCAAGCGAAAAAATACCGTCAGCAACCTCGGAGGAACGGGTCAAGATATTGTCTGACATGAAATCAGTAAAAGAATCGTTACTTAGAAAGGAAGAAGAATTAAGGGCAACTCTTGATGATTGGAAAGCTCTTATGCTCCGTGTTCCAAATATTCCAGATGTTTCTGTCCCTGAAGGTAATAGTGATGCAGATAATGAAGAGGTTTCATCGTGGGGAGAAAAACCCAGGTTTGATTTTGAACCAAAGGATCATATTGAAATCATGCAAAATCTTGGGATGGTTGATTTTGAGCGAGGATCAAAGGTACACGGATTTCGAGGTTACTTCCTTACAGGAGATGGAGCTAGGCTTTCGTTTGCTATTTGGCAATATGCGATGGATTTCTTCATGAAGAAAGGATTTCAACTTATGATTGCACCGGCCATTGTTAAAAAACAGTTATTGTATGGTACCGGGCATCTTCCTAATGATGTTGAAGATATATTTCGTACTCAAGATGATGATTATCTAGCTGGAACAGCAGAAATTCCTGTTATGGGTTTTCATAGTGAAGAAGTTCTTGATGTGAAAGATCTCCCAAAAAAATATCTCGCGTTTTCTCCGTGTTATAGGCGTGAAATAGGCAGTTATAGTAAAGATGTGAAGGGACTTATTCGAGTGCATGAGTTTTATAAGTTTGAACAGGTAGTTTTATGTGAAGCTAATCACGAAGAATCTGTAAAATGGCATGAATGGTTAAATCGTAATGCAGAGGAATTTATTGAGACGTTGGGTATTCCATATCGTACTGTAGTTAACTGTGGAGCTGATTTAGGTCTTGGGCAGGTTAAAAAATATGACATTGAGTTATGGGTTCCTATGGAAAAGAAATATCGAGAAATCGGATCAGCATCGTATTTTCATGATTTTCAGTGCCGACGCTTTAACATTAAATATATTGATAGGGATGGGGAACGTCGTTTTGCTCACTCTCTCAATGATACGGCAATACCGACACCCAGGATTCTTGTGTCGCTAGTTGAAAACTACCAGAATGAAGATGGCTCTGTAACTATACCTGAAGTGTTGCGTCCATATATGAACGGAAGAGGAAAGATAGAAAAATCTTAAAATATATGTTTCGAAAGTTTACATCCGAGCGTGTACGTCGCGCGCGGCGTCGTCGTCTTGTAATACTGACTGTTATACGTACGTTTCTTTTTATCTCGTTACTTTTGTTTATGTGGCAAGTGTCATATGCTCCATGGATGCGTGTTGATAGTGTATCTGTCTTGGGTGCCAATGCGTCGTTAAAAAAGGAAATTATAGAGCTTGTACAAGATAAACTTTCAGGGGCACACGCATATATTTTTTCAAAACGTAATATTTTTCTCGTGCAAAAGCGTACAATTGAGTCAGCAATCATTCATAAGTTTCCTCTCATACGCAAAGTACGCATTTCTGCAAACAGCATGAGGTCTCTTTCGGTGTCCGTAGTTGAGCGTGAACCAGATGCAATTCTTTGTAGATCAAAAAGCACCAAGTGTTTTTTTGTAGATAATGAAGGGTTTGTTTTTGCTGAAGCTCCGCAATTCGCTGGAGCATCGTTTGTGCGATATGAAGCAAAATTAGTTGATAACCCTATCGGTAAATATTTTTTGTCATCACTTGGAGGTTTCTCAGAGCTTCATTCGTTTGTTAAATCACTTAACTCCCTTAATCTTTTACCTAAAACTGTTTCTTTGGAAGGGGAGTCGTATAGTATAACGGTGCTAACACTAAAACGTGAAGTGCGTATTATAGTTGGTAGAACAATTTCATTTCAGCAGTCTTATAAGAATCTTGAGGCTGTGTTGCAGGATTCAAAATTTTCACTTCAGTCAGTTTCAAGTATTGATTTGCGTTTTGGTAATAAAATATTTTTTCGAGAAGAAGAAAGTGCTCTATGAGTTTTTGGGAAGAATTACATACTCCGTTTTTTTGTCTTGCACCGATGGCAGATGTTACGGATCCTGCATTTCGTCGTGTTATTGCACAATATGGAGCACTTGATGTGTTGTGGACGGAGTTCGTTTCAGCTGATGGACTTTTTAGAGGAGGTTATGATGCTCTTTCAAAAGATTTGCAATATGATGAAAATGAACGCCCGATAGTTGCGCAATTTTTTACTGCAAACCCTGAATATATGGAAAAAGCCGCAAATCTTGCTAGTGAAATGGGGTTTGATGGAGTGGATATCAACATGGGGTGTCCAGATCGTGCAGTAGTAAAACAAGGAGCAGGGGCCGCACTTATAGGAAACGTACATCTTGCGCAGGAATTAATATTGGCAGCAAAGCGTGGAGCTAAAGATTTGCCTGTATCTGTAAAAACACGTATTGGAGATACTCGAAATGTATTAGAGACCTGGTTGCTAGCTTTGCTTGAAGCACGACCTTCGGCAATTACAATTCATGCGCGTACAAGAAAAGAAATGTCTAAAGTCCCAGCACGTTGGGATACTATTGCTCAAGCTGTTGCTATACGCGATGAGTTTGAGCGTAATAGTGATCACCGTACGCTAATCATTGGTAATGGAGACGTTAAGGATTTTGATGATGCACGTTTAAAATCACAAGAAACTGGATGTGATGGAGTAATGTTTGGCAGAGCTGTATTCGGTAATCCGTGGATAGGAAATCCACGTCCCAAGAAATTATCAGAGCGTCTTTCAGTTTTGGGAGAACATATACAATACTTCTCAGAACTCTCACATCACAAATCATTTTCTGTTATGAAGAAGCATTTTAAATCTTATCTGCAGGGAGAAGGGTATTCTAAGAAATTGTTCGTAGAGCTTATGAGTAGCAAAAACGCAAAAGAGGCACTTGAATATATAAAAAAAGAAGAAAAACAGGGCTAATTTTGTTATACTTAAACTCTTATGGCACTTGCATTGTATAGAAAATACCGTCCAAAGACGTTTGCAGAAGTTCGTGGCCAAGATCAGGTAGTTTCCGTGCTTACTGGGGCTCTTGCAAAAGGAAATATTGGTCACGCATATCTTTTTACTGGTAGTCGTGGCACAGGGAAGACGTCAGTTGCTAGAATATTTGCTCGGGAGATAGGGACACAGGACACTGATTTATATGAGCTTGATGCGGCGTCAAATCGCGGAATAGATGATGTTCGTTTATTGCGTGATGCGATAAACACGTTACCATTTAATTCCCCATACAAGGTATACATTATTGATGAAGTGCACATGCTTACTAAGGAAGCATTCAATGCACTACTTAAAACTCTTGAAGAACCACCTGCGCATATAATTTTTATTCTTGCGACAACTGAGATTGAAAAACTTCCTGAAACCATTGTGTCTCGCTGTGAAGTACATCTCTTTAAACAACCTTCACGTAATATTCTAAAGGAGCACATTATAGAAGTTGCACAAAGCGAAGGGTATGAATTGGAACATTCAGCGGCAGACTTAATTGCGCTTTTATCTGAAGGTTCGTTTCGTGATGCAAACGGTATTTTACAGAAAATTATTCACGTGTCAGATGATAAAAAAATTAGCGTAGAAGAAGTATCTCGTATTACGTCTTCTCCAAGCGGAGAGCTGGTCAATAAGATAATACATTCAATTCAAGAAAATGATCCTTCAAAAGGAGTATTGGCGCTTACAACGGCCGCTGATGCGGGAGTAGATATGAAGATATTTGGAAAACTATTACTAGAAAAACTCCGTGCAGTTTTGCTTCTCCGCTATGCACATGACATGCACGAACGACTTGCTGAAGAGTTTTCTTACGATGATATGACTTTTTTAAAAAAGCTATCAGCAAAAGATAGCAGGATAACATCTGCCGTTTTGTCACGTTTTATAACAGCATATGCAGACATAGGTAGAGCACACATTACACACGTACCGTTGGAACTTGCACTTCTTGATTGTACTAACAAAGTCAATCAATAAGCATGAAATTTTATTTTGTAGAGGGCTTATTCTATTGGTGTGAATACATCTGCATAAGCGACAAAACACCAGAAATATTACGCTCTAAGTCAATTGACTCATGAGAAGATAGTTCAACAGTTATTGCAGGTATTCCGATAGATGAAAGCCAACCTTCGGCGTCTCCAGATATTTCATAAGCATCAAAAGTATCCACCGCCGTATAACCTGAGGCACCAGCATACTCGTTCATAACCGCACGAGTTTGTGGCAAGATTCCATTTTCGCACTCTGAAGCATATACCGCATTTGCTTGACTATGCCAAAAAACGACAGTTGCTGGTTCGTGCTTTTTTATGTACTCACGAAGAGCTTCTGTTTCTGGTTCTGAGAAAGGCGCAGTTCCTGCACTAACAGGTGTTCCACGCCAGGTGCTTTTAGGTTTCCACTTGCAGTCAAAATTTCTGTTAAGATCTACACCTCGCGCATTAAATCGCGCTAATTCTTTTGTTTTTGTGTCAGGAGAAACATCTGTTGATGTAAAAGAACCTTCTTTTTTTGTAACGGAAAATATGCCATCTGGGTTTATAGAAGGAATAATTGCGACGGAGACAGAGTTTGGAATTACGGACGGATTTTTTTGAAGATATTGCATTATTTCATAAGCTAGCAACACGCTGTTCCACTCATAACCTCCGTGAATACCGCCCACAAACAATAGTAGTGCAGGACCGTTTCCATAAGTAAAAGCTTCAATAGCACGACCTTCAACAGAAAATCCGATAGTTTCTTTCGTTGTTGTTGGCGTGATTATTGTGTTGTGATGGGGCTCAGGTTCTATTTTTTTCGTGTGAAGGGTGAGAAAAACTATAACTCCACACAGCACTATAAGTGCAGAAATAAAAGCTATTACTTTTCTGCCAGAAAAGAGATGTAACATTACTTAGAGAAGTGTGAGAGTAGCGCGTCGATACCTTTTTTGTTTTTATCCCATTCAGTTGTCTCGTGGTTTGTGAGTAATACACTAATTCCAGGAACACCTATTTTAGCTAGCCAGTTTACTAGATCTCCAGTAATGGTGTAGTAATCAAAGTTTTCGTAAGCAGTATAACCTGATGCCTTGGCAAATACATTCATAATGTCGCGAGTTTCTGGTAATACGCCGTCGTGACAGTTTGAAGCGTATACACCTCCTGCAGAACTATACCAAACAACAACAGCTTCAGGTTTCACATTTTCAATATAAGTTTTAAAGGCCGTAGTTTCTGGTTCTGAAAATGCCTTCGTTCCTCCGCTAACTGTTTTGTCTTGCCAGACTCCTGTTGCTTGCCAATCACAGTCAAAGTTTCTGTTGAGATCCACCGTGTTGTCATTAAAACGACCTGCGACGCGTACGGCTTGATCCTTTGATACATCTGAAGCAGAAAATCGATCTGTTGTTCCTACTACTTTTTCTAATCCGTCAGGATTTAGCACTGGAATAACACTAACTGAAACTTCTTCAGGTATGGCAGAAGGATTGCTTTCCAAATAGTCAATAAGTTCATATGCAACGAGCGCTGTATTCCAAGAGTATCCGCCGTGGACTCCACCCACGAACACGATGTGCTTGTCTCCGGTTCCGTACTGGTAAGCAATGATGTCGCGGTTACCAGCCGATGTCCCGATAACGATAGGACCTTCTTGAACAGTCGGTTCTTCTATCTCTTCAGGGGTTGTGGTAGCAACTTGTTCTTCATTAGGTAAATCTACAGGCACATTTGAGAACTTCAAGAAAAAGTACGCACCGATTCCTATAATAAGTACAAAAATAGTTACGATAGTTGTTTTCTTCATATGTTTTTAAGAGCTTATAAGGATTTTACTGTATCAAATTTCTTGGGTGTATGCCATAAATATCAGCAAAATTTGCGTGGAATATATCAAAAAAGCGTGTTACAGTATCATTTGTTGGCTTTATAGCAACATTTCTGCCGGATCGTCTAACGGTAGGACACCACCCTTTGGAGGTGGGTATCTAGGTTCGAATCCTAGTCCGGCAACCAACTTGAGCTAGCACGAGACGGCCTACCGACTTGAGCTATCTAATGATAGCTTTTTACATCGAAAACTTTTCTCACATCAAGAAAGATTTTGTTGTTTTATACTACAACTTTTACATGTTACAATAGTCTCGTATGAAAGAAGAAGCTAAAAAGTTGGGTGAAAACATCAAAAAACTTAGAATCGAAAAAGATATCAGTCAAATAGAATTCGCTCGAATATTAGGAGTAGATCGATCTTTTGTGAGTAATATAGAGAATGGAAAAAATAATCCAACTCTTTCAACCATTACTAGCTTAGCCAAGGCGTTAGGTGTTTCAACTAACGAACTTTTAAAATAATATGTCGTCATCAATAACAAACACCGGTGATAATACGCTTTCGTCAAACTTAAAGAGCATTTTGCCTAATTGTGACAAGGTAGATGCTTTGGTTGGATATTTTTACTTTTCTGGTTTTCGAGATTTACATCATGAGCTAAAAGACAAGCAGATCAGAATTTTAGTAGGAATGGATATCGATAAGAAAATACTTGATAGAGTTTCCACTCTTAAGGATTTAAATTTGGATTCATATACAACTGACACAAAGACATCTTCTCGATCTATTGCAAAAGATGACTATATAGAAAACTTTTCAAGAATTTTCAACGATACTGACTTTTTCGATAATGATGAATCACAGCAAGCTTTTGAGATATTTTTAGACAAAATTAAGGATGGAAGTTTACAAATCAAAAAGACTGCACAAGCAAATCACTCAAAGTTCTATATTTTGCATAATAAACCTGAATTCTCGACAAATGGAATTACACCAGGAATTGTTATTGAGGGTTCAAGCAATCTAACTTTTTCAGGACTAAAAGGACAAGGAGAACACAACCGTATTTTAATGGAAAAACATTATTACGAGGATGATGTTAGACGTTTTGAATCTGTATGGAGTGATCCAGATAACATAGTTATTACTGATCTTGATTCAGCAGAGACATTCATAAAAGAAGTAAAAGAAAAGATTTGGTTGTATGCTTTACCAAATCCACTCTTGATGTACTACAAAGTGCTTAATGAGTATTTTGCTGTAACTGAAATTGAAAACATGAAAACTCCAAAGCATATCACTGGGGGTAAATTTTCAGATCTTAAATACCAAAAGGATGCAATCAATCTAGGAATAGATCGTATCAAAAAATTCGGTGGTGTGATAATCGCTGACGTGGTGGGTCTAGGAAAAAGTATTATTGCTTCTGCAATTGCTCACAACCTGGGCTATAAGACTATCATTATTGCACCACCACACCTTGAAAGTCAGTGGAAAGATTACATGTCAGAATTTGATTTCAAAGGATTCGTGTATTCAACAGGAAAAATCGAGGAAGCATTACATCGTCATGGTGATGATGAGGGTAAGTTATTGATAATTCTTGATGAAGCACACAAGCACCGAAATGAGGATACTGATAACTATAAGGTTCTACACAGACTTTGTGCTGGTAACTATGTAATGGCATTGTCTGCTACTCCTTTCAATAATGATCCAAAAGATATTTACGCACTAATTAAATTATTCAGTACTCCAGGACAATCAACTATCAGAACGGTTGAAAACCTAAGCATGTCTTTTCACATGCTCTTTAAGCGTTACAAAGCAGTCCGAAGAGATTTGAGAAAAAATACAAAAGATGAGGGTGATAATTCTGAAATTAAAATCGAACTACATTCAATCGCAGATGAATTAAGAAAAATGATTGAACCTTTGATTATTCGAAGATCTCGTCTTGATCTTGAAGAGATAGAAGAATACAAGGACGACTTAAAAGCTCAAGGTGTTGCTTTCGCAAAAGTGAAAGACCCACAGCTTTTGGAATATGACCTTGGAGATATGTTTGATCTCTATGTTAATACCCTCGAAAAGATTGCTCCAGAAGACAGAAGCACTAGTTTTATTGGTGCTAGATATAAACCTGCTTCATATATCAATCAAGGATCGAAATTCCTTGAAAAACTTATTGAGCAAGATGACGAAGACGGCATGTCTGCCGAAGAAAAGCTTCAGCGTATTCAGCAAGGACAAAGCAACCTTGCTCGATTCATGAGAAGACTTCTTGTTCGACGTTTTGAAAGTTCAGTCGGTGCATTTAAATTATCACTAAGGAATATGATTTCTTCTTCGGAATCAATGCTTGATTGGTACGAAAATCGCCAGGAGGTTCCTATATTTAAAAAGGGTGTACTTCCAGATGCTGAATACTTAAGTGAACTTGATGAGAAAGAATTGGAAGAAACACTAAACAAACTTGAAGATAAAGGTCTTATCCGAATTCCTTTAAGCGAACTACAGCCTCAATTTGGTGATCACCTAAGACATGACATAGCTCTTCTTAAAGAGATTGATGAAAATTGGTCTGACAAGACAAACGATCCAAAGTTTGAATTCTTTAAACAAAAGATTTCTCAATCATTGGCAGAAAATCCAAACAGAAAAATTGTCGTGTTTACAGAATTTTCTGATACTGCAAACTATGTATTCCAAAAACTACAAAAAGACGGCTTTGGTCGTGTATTTAAGTATAGTTCAGAAGATGCCTCAGATGAAAATAAGAAAATAATCAGATCAAACTTTGATGCAGGTCTTGAAGAATCAAAACAGTCTAATGATTTTGATATTATTATCGCAACAGATGCTATCTCAGAAGGGTTCAACTTGCACCGAGCAGGAGCAATCATCAACTACGATATTCCATACAATCCAACTCGTGTAATTCAACGTGTAGGACGCATTAATCGTATCAACAGAAAAATCTTTGACGAATTGTATATTTACAACTTCTTCCCAACGCTTACTGGTGAATTAGAAACACGAACAAAGGCAATCTCAACTTTGAAAATGGATCTTATCCATACTCTTTTGGGTGAAGATACAAAAACACTTACATCAGAAGAAGATTTGAAAAACTATTTTGCGAAACAGTACAAGGAGGAAAATGGTAAAAACGAAAGTCTGTCCTGGGACGCACCATATCGAAATGCTTGGCTCAAGATTAAAGATGACAAGAAAATAATGGAGCAAATATCTCGAATTCCACACCGCTCAAGAATTGCTCGAAAAACAAAAGATATTAGTGGCGTAGTCGCTTTTGCGAAGAAAAGTGGAAGCTATGTATTTGCTTTTGGAAGAACTCCTGAGACAGTCGAAATTGTCTCCCCTCAAGTTGCTCTTCCTTTGTTTAATCAGGTTACCGATTCGGAAGAACCTCTCCAGACCACAACAAATTTCGAACCTGTATATAAAGTAGCAAAAGAGTATATATTTAAAGATAATACAAGAGCTCCTGTGGATGGCGGTCGAAAACAAGATGCACTCAATAGAGTTAAGTTGCTTGGTGAACTATATCCTCAAGCAAAAGATCTTTGTTTGGATATAATCAGAGCAATAAAAGACCTCGACGCTCTTCCAAACGGTGTACTTAAGGAAATTGTAGAACTTCGTATTGATAAAACTAATCCAGAAAAAGCATATCTTGAACTCAAAGAACTTATTCCGAGCAAGTATATTGAAAGTATCTTTGAAACAGCAGATCGAGCTAACGATGACGGTAAACTCATTGTTCTGTCTGAAGAATTAATCACACTATGAAATTAAACGAAAAATACGATCCAGAATCTTTTGTTACTTTCATTCAAGATTTTCTTCCTGAAGATTTTAAATTAAGAGAAGAAGATATTGTAATTAACAAGGATAGATATAAAGAGATAACCAAAGCAAAGATTTTGGGTTTTTGTGAATCACTTGATTTGCATGTTTTGGAAATGGGTCATACTCACGATAAAGATTCACGAGTAGCTATCGCAACAGATGCTTTTAAGATTTTGGCAGATCACTGGATTCACAGGGCTTTAGTTATTTTCAAGAATAATGATTCTGATAATTATCGCTTTTCGTACCTCACGATAACTCTAGATCTCAATGACAAAAACAAAGTTATTAAAAAATACTCTAATGCACGACGGTACTCTTTTTATCTAGGAAGTAGTGCGAAAGTTAGAACTCCAGAGCAACAACTCATCAAAAAAGGAAGAATTAAAGATGTAGACGACTTACTCAACCGTTTCTCTGTTGAAGTTGTAAATAAGCAATTTTATCTAGAAGTTGCGAAGTTCTTTGATGAGCTTGTTTCTATTGAAGACCAAAATCTTATTCTTCCTGGAGTGTCCGAGACAGATATAAATACTCGCAAGAGTTTTGCTGTTCGCCTTATTGGGCGAGCGATGTTTTGTTGGTTCTTAAAGCAAAAGAAGTCTGATAATGGTCAGCTTGTTCCTGATGAGATTTTATCTTCAAAAGTTGTGTCGGATAATTATTATCACAATGTACTTGAACCGCTGTTCTTTGGAGTTTTGAATACTAGTATTGACGCTCGTGATATACGAACAGAACTTTTTGATAAAGTACCATATTTAAACGGTGGTCTTTTTAATCCGCAAACTGATGACTATTATGAACTCGACCGTGGTACATTTGCTTCGAAATATATCAATACCCTCAAAATTAGTGACAAATGGTTTAAAGAATTTTTTGAGCTTCTTGAAACATACAATTTCACCATTGATGAAAACACAGTATTTGATCAAGAGCTTTCAGTTGATCCTGAAATGCTCGGAAAGATTTTTGAAAACCTACTCGCAAAGAAAATTGATTCCGAAACTGGTAAAAATGAACAAAAAGATACGGGTAGTTTCTATACACCAAGACAGATCGTAGAGTACATGGTGGATCAATCTTTGATTGAATACTTTAAAACCAAAACAGATATTGAAGACAAGAAACTAAACGCCCTGGTTAGTTATGATTTAACTGACGATACTGAATATCCTCTAGAACAAAAAGAAAAAGAGCAGGTAATAAACGCTGTTGAATCACTTAGAATATTAGACCCAGCATGTGGATCAGGGGCGTATCCTATCGGTGCACTTCAAAAGATAGTTTATATACTGCAACAAGTTGATCCAGACTGTACCCTTTGGCTTGAAAAGAAACTAAAAGGTGTTCCTGATTTATACAAACAAAAGATAATCAACGAGGTAAAGCAAAACCCATTTGATTACACAAGAAAACTTGATGTTATAAAGAACTCAATTTTCGGGGTAGATATCCAACCAATCGCTGTGGATGTATCTCGTTTGCGATGTTTTTTGACTTTGGTTGTAGAATCTGAAATTGATGACAGTAAACCAAATCGTGGAATAGAACCACTTCCAAACCTAGACTTTAAGTTTGTTTGTGCGAATAGTCTAATTTCTGCACCAGAACAAGAGACGATTCAGGACTCATCATTATTTGGAGATGCATTTCAAGAAAAACTTGCTAGTGCCGTTGATAGATACTTTTCTTCTTCTGGAGAAAATAAGCGAAGTGCTAATAATGAAATTCATAAATTAATTGATGCGAAAGTTGAGGAAAAGCTCGCACATCTTACGGGGTTGGTTTCCTATAACGGAGACAAGAAAATTGAAGAAATTTTAGCGAAAATGAATAAGAAGCAAATAGATCAGCATTCCCGAGTGTTGTTACTTTGGGCTAGCTATAAAAACATTTTTGAAAACAAACCAGTTGATTTTTTTGGTATAAAATATTTTTTCCCAAGTATTAAAGAAGGTTTTGATATTGTAATTGGTAATCCTCCTTATGTTGGCGAAAAAGGTAATAAGGATATCTTTAGAAACATAAAAGATTCACCTTTGGGGAAAAGATTTCATCTAGGAAAGATGGATTTGTTCTATTTCTTTTTTCATTTTGGTATTGATATGTTGAAAGATGGTGGCGTTTTATCTTTTATAACTACAAATTACTATATTACAGCTACAGGAGCTAAAAAACTCATTGAGGATTTTAAGAATAGAACTACTCTACTTAAACTCGTTAACTTCGGTGAAATGAAGATTTTTGAAAGCGCTCTTGGTCAACATAATATGATTACTATTTTACAGAAAGGTAAAAAAGAAAGACCTGTAAAGACTGCTATAACAAAAAGAGTCGGATATCTTAAAAATAATGATGAAATTATCCAGGATATTTTATTACTTAAAGATAAAAATACTATTTACTCTAATATAGATCAATCAAACATATTTGATGGACACTACATACGCCTAACAAACACTGAGGGGGATGGTATAGATAAGGTTCTTAATAAAATGATAATTGGATCTATTAATCTTGGGTCAATAAGTAATATAAATAAGGGTTTCCATTCTGGGTGTGATAAGGTTAGCGCATCAAATAAAAATAAGGTGAAAGGTGATCACTATAATATTGGAGACGGTATTTTTGTTGTATCAAAGCAAGAATTTCAAAATAAAGAATTAGAAAAATCAATAACTCATACATGCTATAAAAGTACTGATATAAACAAATATTATACTCATGAAAATTTTGATCCAAAATTATTTGTTATCTATACAAATAAACTAACTAATATAGATAATTTTCCAAATATTAAAAAACACCTTTCAGAATTTAGAGAATTTCTCGAAATGAAGAGGGAGTATAAGAATGGAAGATTGCCATGGTTTAGCCAACACTGGCCTAGAGACGAAGATATATTTACCGACAAAGAAAAAATTGTGCTTCCTTATAGACCAAAAGAGAATATATTTTCTTTGGCAGACTACAATTTTTACGCTAGTGAAGACGTTCTTTATATACGATCAATTGATACCAGTTTTCCTAGTAGATATATTTTAGGAATTCTTAATTCAAAAATTATGTATCAATGGCTTTTTAATAGAGGAAAAAGAAAAGGTAACACATTAGAGCTCTATCAAGATCCTTTATCTAAAATACCTATACCAAATTTAAAATTACAAAGTAAAAATATTATTGGCAAAGAAATTATAAATATAATTGATAAAATTATTGAAATTAAAAAAACAGGTTCAAAAATTGATACTAAAGAATTAGAAGACGAAATGAATGAACTGGTTATGGATTTATACGAACTAAACGAAGAGGAAAAAAACCTTGTAAGAAATTCTTAATTAAGAGAAATTATCTTATTTTTTAGAATAATTTTACTCTTAAAACAACTTAGTAATTCTCGTTTTTCTTCAATTAGCCCTTCTTTTAAAATAAATTTTGCGTAGTCTTTGATATCCACGTCTTTTATCTGTATCTGTTGTTTGGTATTTAAAACAAATAGGTTAAATCTTTTTATTCGTTCTACTTCGTATTTAACTTTTTTCTCTCATTCCGATTTCGTTAATATTTACTTGATCAATCAGCTTTTCAAATTGTCGTATTAACTCTTCTTCATTTATATATATCGGATTAAGCTTCCATCAAAAATATAGTCGATTTTTATAAAATGGGTGTTCATTATCTCTAGATATTTTTACTTCTTTAATTTATATAATTTAGTATACTGTTGAAGCGAGATTTTTATTGAAATATTTGAAATGAAAATGATACTTACAAGTATGCACGTGATGTACAGGATGATTCGTCCCGTGCTATTTTTTTTTGACTCTGAGCGCGTGCATAATAGTGCAATAGCATTTGGAGAAAGAATAGGGAATAAACAGCGTTTGCGTCATATTATTGCAAAATTACTTGATCATTCTTTTGATTCTTTGCGTCAAAATATTAGTGGGATTACGTTTTCATCTCCAATTGGACTTGCGGCAGGGTTTGATTATGAAGCACGGCTTACTCGTATAATATCTGCTCTTGGTTTTGGATTTAGCACTGTTGGTACGTTGACATACCACCCTTATGAAGGAAATCCTCGACCGATGCTTGGTCGACTTCCAAAGTCACGCGCACTTGTTGTGAATAAGGGGTTTAAAAATCTTGGTGTGCAAGAAACACTTAGACGTTTGTCAGGCGAAAAGTTTTCTATTCCTATTGGGATCAGTATTGGTAAGACGAACACTGATACAATCAAAACACAGGAAGAGGCGGTAGCCGATGTAGTTGCTGGATTTCAAGATGCTGAGTTATCAGGTGTTCAATTTGCATATTATGAACTCAATATAAGTTGTCCAAATCTTAAAGGAAATATTGAGTTTTATTTGCCAGCGCACCTTGAAGAATTACTGAAAGCAGTTGGTAAACTTTCGATTTCTCGCCCAGTATTTGTCAAAATGCCGATTATAAAAACTAACGATGAGATTCGAAGTATGCTTTCTGTGTGTGAACGTTATGGGTTTGTAACTGGTGTCATATTTGGGAATCTTCAAAAAGATCGTACACATCCGTGTGTGGTATCCAAAGAGAGTGAACGGTATCCGAAGGGAAACCTGAGCGGACTGCCGTGTCGAGATCGGTCAGATGAGTTGATCTCGCTTGCGTATACAGAGTATGGAAAGCGGTTTGTAGTTGTAGGATGCGGAGGAATTTTTACTGCGGAAGATGCATACAGAAAAGTTAAGTTGGGGGCATCGTTGCTTCAGCTTATTACCGGTTTAATTTATGAGGGTCCTCAGCGAGTTGCTGAGATTAATTTGGAGTTAGCGCGTTACCTTACTCGTGATGGCTTTAAAAGCATTTCTGATGCAGTAGGTAGTGCTCACCGATAGTCTGTAAATAGAGTAGAAGTTCATGGTGCGCATCTTAGATTTTTATGACATCATTATAGGTGCGGTTTAAATTATTAGAAGTAATATATAAAAGTATGCAAGAACTTAAAGCGCTCTGCATGAAATGTAGAGATGCAAACAATAAACCAACGATGCAGGTAATGAATAACCCAATAGTTTCAGAAAAAAACGGACGATGGTCGGCTAAAGGGACGTGTGCTTCTTGTGGTGGGAATATGTTTAAATTTCTATCAAAGGAAGATGCACAAGCTATTAAAAAATAAAATATGCTCAGCGTGAAGTGTTGAAATAATATTTTGCGCTTTGCAATCAATAGATATGAAAAAAGGTTATGTTGAAAATATAGAACACGAGACTACGAATAACAACGATTATCGTCGTGTGGTGTATACGGGGGCAAATATGCAACTAGTTCTAATGTCTTTGCGCCCTGGAGAAGAAATAGGTGAGGAAATTCACGATGAAGATCAGTTTTTTAGATTTGATTCGGGGGAAGGTCAGGTGATTATTGACGGTGTTACACATAAAGTTTCTGATGGCTATGCAGTTGTAGTTCCCGCAGGGGCTCGTCACAATGTCATCAACTCATCTCCTGAGGAAGAATTGAAACTTTATACTCTATATGCCCCTCCGCACCACAAAGACAAAACGCTTCATGTTTCAAAACAAGACGAGGCAGAAGAACACTTTGACGGTGTAACAACAGAATAGAAAACTTACATATTTCTTTCGACCAGTGAACCTGCAGTAATTTCAATAGGATCGGCGTTGCGGAGTTTTTTGAGTATTGAAGCTGGAGCTATAGGAATATGTTTGGCTTTAATAAGCATTTTTTCTATATGCCATAACGGATCGCGGGATGTTAGCCAAGAATCGTCAATTGTAAGAAGTGAAATCGGCTCTGAATAAGCACGAAGAGTTTTTTCACCAGAGTCAATAAAATATTCATTGAAATATGACATAACAAGTTCTCGAGGTGTCTTAAAAACAGGGTCTCGATAACGCAGGACGGAGTGGTTGGTTTTTGAAATAGCTCCCCAACGTCCAAGATGGCAAAAAGGAGCTACCACATGAGATTGATCATGAGGATGTGTCTCAAGATCAAGAAGAAATGGTTCATGTCCGTTGTACCACAGTGCAGCAGCTGAAAGTAGGGCTCCTTCAAGGCAGTGCGCTGTTTTGTGTGCAAGAACATCTTTAGGAGATCGCATAGTATCTCCATTTTTTTCAAAATTAAAAGGTAAGGTATTTATGAAGTCCTGTATTTGCCCAGGAGTTTCAAGTTTTTTAAAAATTCTAAAAGAAACGTCTGAGTAGTGTGGAAAACGTCGCATATTTGTAGTTTAGCATGCTTATTAATGGGTGTTATTCATTACGTTTTCACGGTACACTATATATAGCAACTGTTGATATCATAGATAAAGCTTTGATATTTAAGTTTGCCTTATGAGCGACATTGTAATCGCAACTTGTGATGAATTATATGAAAATTAAAAATATACAAGCACTTGCGACAAACCAATTACGCGCTGATGGTCTCGCTATCTTAGAAGCAGGACTTTTGGCTATTGATACTCGAATTGCAGTTAAGGATGCAGTATCGCGCACAGAAACAGCTTTATTCATTGCTGGTAAGGTATATTCGATGTCTGATTTCGATCGAGTTCGAGTAGTTGCGATTGGGAAATGCGCTGGAGACGCAGTTGTAGCTCTTTATGAGGTGATTGGAGAAAATATTTATGATGGAATAGTGATTGACACGCGTAGTCAGAAAATGCCGTCTTCGTTCGATCTCGTCTTGAGTGAGCATGTTTCCCAATCAATAAAAGTGACTAAATCACACCGAGTGACTGCAGCCGGTAGAAGCATTTCATGCAGGCCAACACGTAACCGCCTGCGTCGTGAGCGTTGTCGAATTCCGACTCGAATAAGGTCAGGTGAAGTTGAGTCAGGGACGGCCACTTGTAGCCGTAGTTCCCAGGCAACTTGAAGTATTCCGTCGATGCCTTCATCGTGCAGATCTGCTTTTTCGAGAGCATGGAGTGAGTCACGTTCAAACGGTGCAACTC
>JAPXOG010000007.1:0-29169 GCA_033811555.1 Minisyncoccota bacterium | reverse complement strand
TATATTAGCTGCTCTTGGATATAGTTTTGTCAATGGATGGTTCTTACAGTCATGTTTACGCGCAGGACAAATCTGTCTTCCATATTCTATGAATCTATATGTAATTGTGTTCCACTGAGATTTTGGAAAAAGCTTCATAAGATCTTGTTCTATTTTGTTTGGGTCATGGTATTTAGTAAGACCTAGTTTGTTTGAAAAACGAATAACATGAGTATCTACGGCAATGCCCTCATTAATCCCAAAAGCATTTGAAAGAATTACATTTGCTGTTTTGCGAGCAACTCCTCGGAGAGTTAGAAGTTCATTCATAGTACGAGGTACTTTTCCTTTAAAGTTTTTTTTCACTAAGCGGGCTGTCTCAAGAATATATCGTGCTTTTGTGTTAAAAAATCCTGTAGAGCGAATATCGCGAGCAAATTCTCTTATGTTAGCTTCAAGGTAGTCGTCTAGTGTTTGATATTTTTTAAAAAGAGTTTGAGTAACTTGATTTACTTTTTTATCTGTGCACTGTGCAGATAAAATAACTGCAACTAGAAGCTCCCAAGGGTTTTTAAATTTGAGCGCAATTTTTGCGTCAGGGAAAAGTTTCTTAAGCGTGCGAGATATTTTTTTTGCGCGCACTTGTTGTGCTTTAGTCATGTCTGTTGTGGAATTGATAGAGCTAGATATTCAAGTACGAGTTTAAGCGAAACGCCTCGACGTAGAAGAAACTCTAGTGTTCTCTGTAAGATCTTCAATGATTGACGGTTAGATTGAATATCTTTACACAACCGTTCTTCCAGGGCATGCAGAAGTGCAATCGGTAAATGCAAATTTCTATTTTCAATGTATGGCACAAGTATTTTTAATCGTTGTGCAAACGAAGATTTTAGAAAATCTTCAGCTAGAGTAGATGGAAGTTTTGTTTCATCATGAACTAAGTGCTCAAGGCGCGACAATAAAGTTGGAAGAAGAATGCTCTCGCTAGGAATAATAAATATAAACTGGGTACGCTCACCCGGCTCTTCCGTAAGTTTTAAAAGTGCGTTTTGAGCTTCGACAGTTGCTTGGGCAAATGCAAGTACAAAAATTCTTCGTCGACCTTCAGGAATGCAAGTTTGGGTTTGTTCAAAAATATTTCGTACATCATCAATCAAAAGTGTTTCCGTTGTCTGTGAAAGCACCTCAGAATCCTCTGGGATAAATTCTTGCCGTATCCGAGGCAAAATAGTGTCATACGTGCCTACGGCAAAAAGTGCATGATGAGCCATTACGTACATAAGTAGTTATCGTTTTGCAACAATAGATTTTTTATACGTATCAAGATGTTCTAGTGCAATACCAGTTCCCTTGGCTACACATAGAAGCGCATCATCTGAAACTATAGCTTTCACTCCAGTTGTTCTTAAAATAAGCTCGGGGAAATTTTTAAGCTGAGAGGTTCCGCCGGTCATAGTAATCCCCTTTTCAATAATGTCTGCAGCAAGCTCTGGTGGAGTCTCCTGAAACACGTCTTTTATGGCTCGCACCATCTCTCTCAATTCACGTCGTACCGCCTTTACAACCTCGTTTGTTTTAATTTCCATCTCGCGCGGAAGGCCAGTAACAACATCACGCCCTCGCACCTTCATAGATAGCTCATCTTCAACAGGAACCGCTGATCCGACCCCTATTTTGATTCGTTCTGAAGTTTTCTCCCCTATGTTAAGGTTGTAATTTTTTTTCACATAATCAATAATAGCTTGATCTATTTTATTCCCTGCGACCTTTACTGACGAGCAAGTTACAATTCCACCAAGTGAAATAATTGCAACGTCAGTAGTTCCTCCTCCTATATCTACAATCATTCGTCCTTCAGGATCTTGTATGGGAATGCCAGCTCCTATTGCAGATAAAATGGGTTCTTTTATAACATACGCTTGGCGCGCACCTGCTCTAATCGCTGCTTCTACTACAGCTCGTCGTTCAGTTGACGTAACGCCAGCCGGAACAGAAATTAGAACATCTGGTTTCCAAATGTTAAATCGACCAAGTGCACGACCAATAAAATATCGCAACATCGCTTCGGTAACTCTATAATCTGCTATAACTCCATCTTTCATCGGACGATACGCAATTATATTTTCCGGTGTTTTACCAATCATTTCTTTGGCTTTGTTGCCTACGGCCAATATTTTATTGTCAACAAGAGAAACCGTTACCACTGAAGGTTCATTTAGTACTATTCCTTTTCCAGGAATATACACAAGCACATTCGTTGTACCCAGATCGATACCTAGTTTTTTGGACCAAAACTTCATGTTCTCAATATGCTACAGGATTTTTTCTTATTTTTCAAAAAAAGAAACGCCCAGGCGGGGGCGTCAAACAAAAAAAGAACATAAAATCATCCCTTTCCACATCCCAATACTCTGGCCCGCCTTGTTTTGTCAATATAGCGGACCCAGACACTATGGAGAACACCGTTTAAATACCTAAACTCAACGGGATCCTCCTTCCCCATATCAGTGAAAAATAAATCGTGTTCCCAGAGAATATCCAAAATCTTTTTTCGGATTATCCTTTCCTCACTTGGGCGACATCCGCGGTCCAAAACCTCGCGGATGTAAGTTGCGATCTCTCTAGCTACTCCAGCCTCAAAGAACTCCAGTCCTTCTCTCACGAGACACCTCCCTGGTAGGTCTACCCAGACGTTACACGGAAACACGCTCTAATGCAACATTGATGCTTTTTAGTTTTTCTTCGGCTCTCTCGTAACCTCGGTCTATATAGTGAATGTTGTGAATGTACGAAGTTCCTTTCGCTGAGCATGCAGCAATAATATATGCAAGTCCTGCGCGTAAATCTGGCGTATATAACTCACGTCCTGTTAGTTTGGAAGGACCCTTGATTACTGCTTTGTGTGGGTGTGCAACTGTAATGTTGGCACCCATAGAAACCAGATCAGCAGTATATGCAAGCCTTCCTTCAAAAATCATCTCCTCCACAATACTTTCACCACCGGCTTGTGTACACAAAACAGTGAATGGAGATTGTAGATCGGTCGGGAATCCTGGATATTCATGTGTTCTTAGGGTTATTGGTTTAAGATTCTCGTTTTTAATTGTATTATCGACAATGCGTATTTCATTATTAGAGTGTGTTATCGGAATCCCCATATCCTTTAAAATCATCACCGGAAGTTCTAGATGAGCAGGTTCAACACCAGTAATCGTAAGATCGCGTGCACATAGAGCTCCGAGCGCAAGATAACTACCTGCCTCAATACGATCTGGAATGACACGGTGCGAAGTAAGATTTTTTGGGGATAGAGGAGTACCATTAGTTCCGCGTACTACAAGAGTACTTGTTCCAATCCCAGTGATATCTGCCCCTGCCTCTTTCAAAAACTCAGCTACGTCGGTTACTTCAGGTTCTATCGCAACATTTTTAAATGTTGTAGTGCCATGAGCTAACACAGCTGCCATAAGCAATGCTTCTGTACCAGTAACACTTTGTAAGCGAAAGAAAAAATTTCCCCCAGACAATTTTTGAGAAGAAACCGTGAAAGAAGTTCCTATCTCGGAAATAGAGGCGCCAAGGGCAGCGTATCCTTCTAAAAAAATATCTATAGGTCGTTTTCCTATAACACATCCGCCAGGAGTAGGAAACGATACTGTGCCAATTCTTGCGAGAAGTGGGCCAGTAAGAATGATGGATGCTCGTAGTTTGTTTGCTATATCTGTATCAATAGTGCCGTGAGTAATATTTTTCGGATCAATTACAACAGTGTCTCCTTTTCGAGATGTAAGAGCGCCAACGCTTTCCAGCAACTCAAGCATTTTTGTAACATCAGTAATGTCTGGAACATTAGAAAATGAAACGGGTACATCAAAAAGTACACTTGATGCTAGAAGAGGTAAAGCATTGTTCTTTGAGCCAGAAACGGAAATTGAGCCTGAAAGAGTTTTATTCCCGTGAAGTCCCGTTATTTTGAATGCTTCTTTAGACGTGTCCATTGAACGTATTATTGGTATCATATCACATATAGGTATGTATCTCACTACTGTCATCCCCATTGCACCACGAGCTCCTCACGAAGGACTTACTTATTACAGTTCAAAAGAACTTGTGCCAGGTAGTGTTGTAAGGATTACTGTTGGAAACAAAAAGATGCTGGGTCTTGTAGTTGATGTATCAGCAGCAAGCAAGGAAAAAGCCAGAATTAGAAAAGCTTCTTTTTTGCTCAAAAAAATTGATGGAATAGTGCGCCCAGAGCCTTTTGATCCTGATTTGATGCGTGCTATGTATTCAATAGCTAAACATTACGCTCGTCCAATAGGATCCATTGTCAACGCACTCATTCCTGAATCTATTCGAGAATTTGCATTCTCCTCTTTAAATTTTCTTCCGCATATAGAATCAGGGATTATCCCTGATGTGCGAATTGCCGCGGCTTCGTATGAAGAACGCATAAGTAGATACAAATCGCTAACGCGCGAAGCATTTGCAAAAAATAAATCAGTTGTTTTTATCTGCCCAACTAAAATAGAAGTCGAACGTTTAGCTGAACATATAGGAAAAGGAATACCCGATCGGGTGTTTGTTTTAACTGGTGGATTGTCATCAAAAAAAATACTTGAACGCTGGACACAAGCAAGTCTCAACCCATATCCTGTGGTTATTATTACGACAGGGACATTTATTTCTATTTATAGGAAAGATATCGGACTATTTGTGGTAGAACATGAATCATCGCCTCATTACAAACACAAAGAATCTCCTTATCTAGATACACGTACTGTAACAGAATTCATCGCAAGACAACGAGATTGTGATTTAGTATTGGGTGATGTATATCCTCGCATTGAAACTCTACATCGATATTTTACCCATGCTATTTCAGATGTTTCTCGTCCAACCATGCGGCAAGAATATAGTGCAACTGTATCTGTTATAGATATGCGAACACGATCAAACAATGAGGAAAATAAAATAGGATTGTTTTCACATGAGGCACTACGTGCAATTACAGAATCTTTGAATTCGAAGCGCAGAACATTTCTATTCTGCGTACGAAAAGGATATGCTCCTTTTACGATTTGTCGTGACTGTGGTCATGTGTATACATGTGTTCGTTGTGATGTACCCATGACACTTTACGAAACAAAAGACACAGAACAATCACGTATTTTTAGATGTAGACGATGTGGAAAAACTGAAAATGCAAATACTGTTTGTTCCTATTGTCGTTCATGGCGATTTGAAAGTTACGGGGTTGGAATTGAGAATGTGTCACGCGAAGTACAACGCTTGTTCCCTAACGCAATAACTTTTTCAATAAGTCGTGATTTGACAACTACACCTACGATTGCGAAAAAAGTTATCGCTACGTGGGAAAAAACGTCATCGGGAATTTTGTTGGGAACAGAACTAGCGCTTCCTTTACTTGCACCTCGATCGTATGGTCTTGGAGTTATTGTTTCTCTTGACACGCTTACATTTCTACCTGATTTTCGAATGAGTGAACGTGTTTTTTCTATCATCTCTAATCTTGCTTCTCATGCAGAACACTCAGTTATTGTGCAGACTAGAAATCCGGATTACGCTGCAATATCATATGCTCAAACAGGAGATGGAATCGGAATGTACAGATATGAAGAAAACGTTCGCAGAGAATTCGGATATCCACCTTTCCGTATTTTTATTAAGATAACCCGTCGAGGAACGAAAAATTCTGTTATCTCTGATTTAACAGACCTGCAACATAAACTCTCAGGATATACAACAACGCTCTACCCTGCTTTTGTTTCAAAAGTAAAAAATTTATACATAGCACATCTTCTTATTTCAATCGCACCATCTGCTTGGCCAGATGAACAAGTAACTAGTATGTTACGTTCATTACCACCTCAATATTTAGTGTCTGTTGATCCAGAAACGCTTTTGTAAACCGAAAAAACGTCTATCATGGTACAATATAAAAAAATGGTATGATAAAAAAACTTTCAACTGAACCATATAAGGGTGTTCGAGACTTTTACCCAAAAGATCAAGCCGTACAGAATTATATTTTTAATGTATGGAAAAAAGTATGCGAGCGTTTTGGTTACGAAGAATATGGTGCTTCCATCCTTGAACCAACAGAGCTATATTCGAGTAAAACAAGCGATGAAATTGTCTCTGAACAAACTTACACATTTATAGATCGTGGTAAACGTAGTGTAACCCTACGACCTGAAATGACCCCATCGGTGGCTCGTTTGGTAGCAGGTCGTAAGCGCGAACTTTCATTCCCTTTACGTTGGTATTCGATTCCTAATTGTTTTCGTTATGAACGCCCACAACGAGGACGTGTGCGTGAATTTTGGCAGTTAAATGCAGATATATTTGGAGTGCCAGGAATTGAAGCCGAAGTAGAAATTATTGCGTTGGCACACGCTTTAATGAAAGAATTCGGTGCTAAAAACGAAGATTTTGAGATTCGCATTAACGATCGCGGTCTGGTAAAAGAATCTCTTATGACTAGAATGTCTGAGTTAGAAGCAGAAGAAGAACTAAGAAAAATTGACAAAGGGATCTCAAAAGAATCGGGCTCAGACACTTTGCGCCCGGAATCATCGATATCAAAAGTAATCGAGGAATTATCTAAGCGAGGAGTACAAAATATACGTTATGATAGAACTCTCGTACGTGGTTTCCAATATTATACAGGAACCGTTTTTGAGGTATATGACACCAACGATAAAAATCCGCGTTCAATATTCGGAGGAGGACGATACAATAGTCTAACTGAAATGTTTGGTGAGGGTTCTGTGCCTGCGGTCGGTTTTGGAAAAGGAGACGTTATTATACGTGATTTTCTTGAAACACACGGACTGATGCCTAATTTACGGTCATCAACCTCTGTATTTATATGTCCTCTTTCTTATGAATATCGCGATTCTGCAAACAAACTAGCCGATTTTCTTCGTTCGCAAAACATCTCGTGCGCAGTATATTATGGTGATAAAAAAATTGGCGATCAGGTAAAAATTGCAAATAAAAAAAATATACCCTGTATTATAGCAGTTGGTAAAGAAGAACTTATTTCCGGACGTTACACGCTTAAGAAGCTTTCAACTGGTGAGGAATTTTCAGGAACTGAGGACTTTATAGCTTCACGTCTTATTTCTTCATAAATATAACTTATGCGAAAAATTGTTTTTGATATTGAAACAAGAAACATCTTCTCTGATGTCGGAAAAAACGACCCCACTCTTTTAGATATTTCTATAGTTGGTATTTATGATTCAAATACAAATTCGTATTCATCTTATGCACAAGAGGAGTTATCTTATCTATGGCCAATTATTGAGCGTGCGGACCTACTTATTGGATTTAATTCTAACCATTTTGATATTCCATTATTAAATAAATATTACCCAGGTAATCTTTTGCAAATCAAAAGCATAGATATCATGGAGACTATTAAAAATGCTCTAGGAAGAAGATTATCACTTGCTAATGTGGCTGGAACAACTCTTAACCTAAAGAAAAGTGCAGACGGGTTACAGGCAGTACAATGGTGGAAAGAAGGAAAAATTGATGAAATTAGAAAATATTGTATTCATGATGTCAAAGTTACGAAGGATCTATATGATCACATACTTTCCACAAAAAAAATAAAATATCGTGATGGCACTGATATTAGAGAACTTACTCTTGATACTACCAATTGGGAAAGTGGGAGTGACCACGCCTTAACACATACGCTCGGATTTTAAATAATGAGGAATATCCCAGCATATATGTTATAATGCATGCTCTTATTAGAAGAAGTTTGTAAACGTTAATATATACTACAATGCAAAGCGAAAATAAATTACTTATTCCTCTGGCGGTCATAATTGCAGGTGCGCTAATTGGTGGAGCTATCTACTTTAACGGGAGAACATCCCCAACAACCTCACATACCAACACTGATGCACCAGAAATAGATATAAAACCTATATCGTCTGGTGATTATGTACTTGGAAATCCTAACGCTAAGATTTCATTTATAACTTTTTCGGATGTGGACTGTCCTTTCTGCCACACATTTGATGTTACAATGCGCAAGATTATGGATATTTATGGAAAAAATGGAGAAGTTGCTTGGGCTTATCGTCATTTTCCGATAGATCAACTCCACCCTAATGCGAGAGTCAAAGCAGAAAGCGCTGAATGTGTGGGCTCTCTAGCTGGAAACGAAACTTTTTGGAATTACATGGAAATTTTGTTTACCAGAAGCGATGAAACTATTAATGATTTAGGAGATATAGCAGAATCTATTGGAGTCGATAAAAAAGCATTTGAAAAATGTGTTGCAGATAAAACATTTTCAAAGAAAGTAGAGGATCAAATTGTCGAAGCTGCAAAAGCCGGTGCTCGCGGAACGCCATATACTATTATAATCACTCAGGAAGGCACTCTTATTCCACTTAATGGGGCTCTTCCTTACCCTCAAGTAGAAGAGACAGTAAAGACACTTCTTCTAGGGTCCGCCGAATAACCAACTGAAAAGAAAAACACCCTTTCATTCTCTATGGGGTGTTTTTATGATTCTTTTTAATTTTTTTATTTTTCAATTAACCTCCATCGATATACTTCCATAGAATTTTTCCCATCAAACATATCCGTCGGATTAGGTAAAAAAATTTTTCTAGTTCTTATGTCTTCAGTTGCATCTGCTAGCAGACGAAAAAAAAGCTCGAACTCTTTTTCATGGTTTCTAAAATCTATAACATGTCGGCGAAGTTGCGACTTACTGTTTCGGTTTTTTTTCTTTTTACATTCATAAACCACAAATCTATAAACTGGAAGCTTAAACATAGATAAAACTGTATAATAATTAAACAGAGCCTGAATCATAAACAACGGATTGTTGATATCTGATTGCCCAAAAAACTCTACAAATTTGTGGTCTATAATGTCAACACCTTCTTTCCCAGGAGATGACACAACTAAATCTGAAATAGCTTTTATTGGTATAGCTATACCAGGAATGCGCGTCTGAGCTTTTACTTCAATACCCAATACTTTGTGTTTTGGTGGTTTTTCAAGATAAAAACCTATAGCGCGCAAATACTCACCTTCCATTGATTTACGTTTTTTCTTTTTCGCTGTTTTGCTAGTTGCTTTTCCGAATTGTATTTCAAAATCTGGAATATTGCGTAAATATTCTAACCCTAAATCTATAGAAGCTTCTTTTGACAATCCACTGTAAAAATGCTCTAAAGCTTTATGTCCCGCGCGACCAATAACAGAAGACGATGATGACGGTGTGTCGTACACTTCCTCTACATATCGTTTATGCCATGCCAAAGGGTTTCTAAGATATGTGATCAGAGACGAGTAACTCCAGTGAGAAATAGGGTATTTTCGTGACATACTTTCAATGTAGAAGTTTAACTTAGAAGTTAAGCTTCTAAGTTTTTGTCTAGTAGTTTTTTAACTGTTGCGCTTTTTGATGATGACGTATTTTCTCATGAGCTTTTGCTTCAATTTGTCGGATACGTTCGCGAGTTACCCCAAATTCCTTACCCACTTCTTCAAGTGTGTGAGCTATACCGTCAGCCAGTCCGTTGCGCAATTCCAAAATCTTACGCTCTTTTGGCGATAATTCATTAAGTATTTCTCTGATATGTTCTGCTAAAATACGTTGAGATGCTTCTTTATCTGGAGATGGTAAGTGTTCGTCTTTGATGAAATCTCCTAATGTTGAACCTTTTTCATCTTCATCTCCAATAGGTAATTCTAGAGAAACAGTATTCTGATTAATCTGTTGTATATGGTGAATTTTATCTACATCGAGATCCATTTCAACCGCGATTTCTTCAGGAAGCGGTTCTCGTCCAAGATCCTGTGCTAATCGTCGTACAATGCGCTTATACTTAGCTATAGTTTCCACCATGTGCACTGGAATACGTATTGTACGACTTTGATCTGCAATAGCTCGTGTTACCGCCTGACGAATCCACCATGTAGCATATGTTGAAAATTTAAAACCCTTAGCCCAGTCAAATTTCTCTACAGCCTTAAACAAACCAATATTACCTTCTTGTATAAGATCTAGAAGAGTAAGGTTCGAGCTACGATTCGCATATTTTTTTGCTATTGAAACTACGAGACGCAGGTTTGCTCGAGCAAGTATATTCTTCGCTTCCTCGTCTCCCTGCTCTATGCGTTTAGCTAGTTCTTTCTCCATAGAAGCAGAGATGAGATCATATTTCCCTATTTCGCGTAGGTACATTTGAATTGAATCAAATCTTGTATCTTCTTTTTGATATAAAATCTTTTCATTATCTCCTATGTCTAATAAACCTCCTGATTCAATAACATCAACTCCTTCAGATTCTAAACGATCGTATACTTCTTCCAAGAGCAAAACATTATCTTCTATATTTGGAAGCTCTTTAAGAATTTCATCATAAGTTATAAATCCTCGTTCTTTTGCGCGCGCATAAAGCTTTTCCGCCTTTTCACGCATTAATAACTCTCGTCGTGTAATTTTCGTAGGAGATATCTTTTTTTCTGCTACTCGTTTTTTTACAATCTGTTTTCGTTTTATAGTTTTTTTGGATGCATGTTTACTTTTTTTCTGTGAACGTAAACTTTTTTTATTAGATATCTTTTTTGCAGGTTTCTTTTTATGATTTGTTTTTTTCATATTTACATTACATGTTATTAGTGATTTGATAATATGTTATTTATTTTTTGTCATACTACCTTAGATCGTAATGCAGTAAGTTGTCGAAATATATCATTGCATTCAGAAAGATATTTCGCAGTAAGTTGTTCATCTCCTGACGCTTCTGCAGACAATACTTTAGATTTCAATTGTGAGTATTGTTCTTTAAGTAATTCTTCTTCCAATGCCATTAGCATCTCGCCTATGTAAATATAAGGGTCACCATATTCTCCTGACGCCTGTTCGAGTGCAAATAAAACTTTAGTTTCTGCATGAGGTAATCGGTCCGTACCAATAAGCTTAAGAAATTTATTTTTTGAGTCATTTAAAACACTATTATTCTTCTGTAGCTCAAAGAAAGCAGTAATATGTTGTATTAGACGTGTTTTTCTATCAATGTCCGCTTCAGTAAGAGATGCCTCATTCGAACCTATAAGCATAACTTTAGAAAACTCAACTGCAGATGCTTCTTCTTCTACTATAACTTCATCCACTGAAAGTGCTTTTGCAATAACGCCGACAAAATGTTTACGATCTATGCGATTACTGATAATAGATAAAAAAGGCAACACTTCGTTGCGAACTCGCTTCTTGAAATCTCGTTCATCAGTTTTTCCTCTGCTTGCAACTTCCAATAAAAACTCTATAACATGACGAGCTGAGCGAACCGAAGTCTTCCATGTTTTTGTGTTTTTTCTAATTACATCAGCTGGATCACTACCTTCAGGAAGATCTGCTACTTTTACATCCATACCAGCTTCAAGTGCTATACGAGCACTCTTTAGTATCGATTGCACTCCAGCTGTATCAGCATCAAAAGCCAACAAAATATTTTTTGAAAATCGATTAAGGCGTTCTATATGATCGGCCGTTAGCGCTGTGCCTTGTACCGCAACTGTATTTGCAAATCCAACTTGATGCGCCAACAAAAGATCAAATGGCCCTTCTACTAGAATCGAAAAATCATATTTTCGGATAAACGATTTAGCCTTATCCAATCCGTATAATATTTTTCCCTTTTTAAATAATGTAGTTTCTGGAGAATTAATATATTTAGGAGTTTCGTTGTTTTCTATGCCAAATAACCTCCCGGAAAAAGCAATTACACGTCCAGAAGAGTCATAAACTGGCATCATAATCCTTGAGCGAAACACATCATAGTATCCTGATCCAAATTTATTTTCTGACGATCGTTTGATCAGACCAGCACCCTCTATTTCTTGCACAGAAAAACGTTGTTGTATCAAATAGTCATGCAATGCTCGCCAGCCCACCTGTTCGGGACCAGCTATAAATCCTATACGAAACGTACTCAAAGTTTTTTGATTTACACCGCGTTGAGCTAAATATTCTTGTACATCTTTTCGTTTAGCAAGTTCTCGTTCATAAAATACTGTTGCACTTTCAAGTATTTCATACAATCTATTTTCCGTATTAATTGTTATTTTTTGTATCTCTGGAAGTGTAATACCAGCACGTTTTGCTAGTTCTTTTAGAGCTCCTGAAAAATCTAGTCCTTCAAATTGTTCAACAAATGTGAAAATATCTCCAGATGCTCCACATCCAAAACAAAAATAAGCGTCACGTTCTGGTGATACGAAAAATGACGGAGTTTTTTCATGGTGAAAAGGACAGGTAGCTTTAAAATTTTTTCCTGCCTTTTCCAGCCGTATATATGAAGACAGCACCTCAACAATGCCTAGTCTATCTTTTATGCGTTGTGTTATTTCCGACATACACTCCGGCGTAATACAAAACGTCGTGTGTTTATTCGTATGCTTGATCTGTCATTTCACTATCAAGCATATTTTGCAATTCATTAATCATTTCCCATTTTGGACTACCAGGAAGGCCGGTTCCTGCTGGAATCAAACGACCAATTATGACATTTTCCTTAAGTCCGCGCAGATCGTCTTGTTTACCTCTAACTGCTGCGTCAATAAGGACTTTGGTAGTATGTTGAAAAGAAGCTGCTGAAAGAAATGAAGCTCGAGAAAGAGCAACATTAGCTATACCCAAAACAAGAGGAATTACTTTAGCTTCTTTTCCTCCACTCTTAACTGCAAGTTCATTTGCCTCTCGAACTTCAAACATTTCAACAGTAGCCCCGCGGTGTAATTCAGTATCACCTGGATCCTTTACTTGTACGCGTGAGAACATTTGTTTGACTATGACCTCTATGTGTTTACGTGATACAGAAGCCCCTTGCAATTCGTAAATTTTACTTATTTCATCGATTATATACTCCTGAGTATTCTCTTTGCCTGCATGTTTGAAAAGCTCAGTTAAATCTGCTGAACCATCAGTCAATAATTGACCTTTTTTTACATGATCACCTACTTTAACGATCGGCGTTCTTCTGTATTGTACAGAATAAGAAATCTCTGCTTTTGAATTCTTTTTGTCTTCTACTTCAGGTAATATCTTTATTATTTTTTCATTGTTGTGATCTGAAACGTCAGTTACAATTCCGTTTATTTCAGAAATTAGAGCCGGGTTTTTAGGAGGACGTCTTTCAAAGACTTCTTGTACTCGAGGGAGACCAGCCACTATGTCTCCAGAAGCAGCCGCAGCTCCTCCTGCGTGAAATGTGCGCATAGTTAGTTGTGTTGCAGGTTCACCTATAGATTGCGCTGCAACTGTCCCGACAGCCTCACCCAAATCCACTGGTTCTCCTGTTGCAAGATCACGACCATAGCAACGCTGACATACTCCTCGTGAAGTTTCACACGTCATCGGAGATCGTACCCATATCTCCGTTATGCCTTTTTCTTCAATATCTCGGGCGATAGACTCTGTAACAAATTCTCCTTTTTTATACAATACAGAATCACCAAATTTAATATCTTTTGCAAGAAAACGACCTACAGCGTTTTTTGATAGAGATATTTCAATACCGGCTAGATTTTGAGCAGAAACTCGTATTCCTTCTTTTGTTCCGCAATCTTCCTCTATGACAACTACATCCTGTGCCACATCAAACAAACGACGAGTTAAATAACCGGACTGTGCTGTGTTAAGTGCTGTATCTCCAAGACCTTTGCGAGAACCATTAGTGGTAATAAAGTATTCTGTAGGAGAAAGACCCTCCTTACTAGATGAAAGAATTGGGAAGTTAATTACACGTCCTTGAGAACCTGCAATAAGTCCGTACAATCCGGCCATATTAGTGATTTGTCCGATATTACCTCGCGCTCCAGATTTCCACATCGTATATACGTGTCCGTTGGTATCTAGAGAATCTGCAATCACTTTTTCCATTTTCGTACGTACACCATGCCATGTATCAACGTCTTTTCGGTGTTGTTCTTCTTCTGAAAGAAGACCCTCCTCGTACTGTCGCCGGTTGAGTTCAGTTATTTTTCGTGCGTCCTCAATTATTTCCTGTTTCCCTTCTGGAATTGGAACATCTTGAAGCGCAAAAGTAGTTCCTGATTTAGTCGCATAAGTAAATCCAAAATTTTTGATTTTGTCAAAAATCTCTATAATTTGCTCCCTAGGATAGCGCTCTATAAGCGTGAGCACTAGCTCTGCCATTTCTTTCTTCGTGATATCTTTATTTATATATGGATAGTCATTAGGAAGTGTCGCATTAAACAAGAGACGTCCTACAGAAGTTTCAAATGGTTTTCCTTCAAAGGCGCTGTATCGTTCACTATTCGTAGGTTGAACTGTAATCTTTGCACGAGGTGACAATACGTTGAAATCATAAGCCAAAATAGCATCATTAGGAGAAGCAAAAGCACGCCCTTCTCCCTTTTCTCCTGGTATTATTCGTGTCATCCAATAAGATCCCAATACTATATCTTGATGCCCTAATGAAATTATCGGAGTACCTAACCCTGGTCTAAGGATATTCTTCCCTGAAGACATTATCTCTTTTGCTTCAAGTTGCGCTTCTTCTGATAAAGGTACGTGCACAGCCATTTGGTCTCCATCAAAATCTGCGTTGTAAGACTGCACTACAAGCGGATGAATCTGTATAGCTTGTCCTTCTATCAATATAGGCTTGAACGCTTGAATTCCGAGACGATGGAGTGTAGGAGCTCGGTTGAGCAACACATATTTATCTTCAATAACTTCTTCAAGAATACTCCATACCTCAGGACCCATATCATCAACAAGACGACCGGCCCCACGTATGTTATATGCAAATCCACGAGCAATGAGTTTTGAAATAATAAATGGACGGAAGAGCTCAAGGGCCATATGTTTTGGAAGCCCGCATTCATTAAGTTTCAATGTTGGTCCAACAACAATAACAGACCGACCAGAATAATCTACACGCTTTCCTAACAGATTTTGACGAAATATACCCTGTTTACCCTTCAAATTATCAGAAAGAGATTTCAAAGGCCTACGTTGTGATTGTGATACTGCCGCACCCCCTGAAGGATGTCGCATTGAATTATCTATAAGTGCATCAACGGCTTCTTGCAAAATACGCTTTTCATTACGCAAAATAACATTAGGGGCTTTAATTTCTATTAGTTTTTTCAGTCGATTATTACGATTTATCACACGTCGATACAAATCATTAAGATCTGAAGTAGCATGTCGTCCTCCGTCTAGAGCTACCATAGGACGCAAAGCAGCAGGAATAACCGGGATATTAATGAGCATCATCCATTCAGGTCGGATTTTTGACTTTATCATAGCCCGAACGAGTGCTAGTCGTTTTCTAAGTTTTTTCTTTTCTTCAGTTCCTGCATCATCAACACGATTTTCTATTTCTTTTGCTAGTTCTGATAGGTTAATCTCTGACAATAATCGATGTATAGTTTCCGCTCCTATGTTCGCATCAAAAATAGAACCGTATTTTAGAACGAACTTCGCATATGTCGATTCATCAAGCACTAGGTATTTTTGGATAGAAGCTATTTCGCGCTTTGTAGTCAAAAATACTTCTTTTAGCTTTTCGCGTGATTTATCATCTTTAAGAGTTTTATTTTTTGCTTTATATTCTGTATCAAGCTCACGAAGTAATTTTTCACGTTCATCCTCATATACGTCTGTCACTATATATCCTGCAAAGTAAATTACTTTTTCAAGATCCTGTCCAGTAATATCTAGAACCAACCCAATTCGTGAAGGTACATTACGAACAAACCAGATATGCGAAACTGGAGAAGCCAGTGTTATATGTCCCATTCTCTCTCTACGAACAACCGATCGAGTTATTTCAACTCCGCATTTTTCGCAGACAATGCCCTTATAACGAATACCTTTGTATTTTCCACAATAACATTCAAAGTCACGTTCAGGACCAAAAATACGTTCATCAAATAAACCGTTTTTTTCACTACGCTGGGTTCGATAGTTAATGGTTTCTGGTTTTGTCACTTCTCCACGTGACCATTCGATAATTTTCTCAGGACTTGCTACCTTGATACCGACAGTGGAGAACGTCTCCAAAATATCTTGTTGAGTGTTTCTACGCATAAAATTAAAATTACTGATTTTCATTACCCTCTTGTAAAGAAATATCAAGCGCTAAGCCTCGCAAATAGTGCAATAAAACTGAAAATGATGCTGGTGTATTTGATTTAGGTATACGAGCTCCTCGGACGATTGCATCAAAAGCCGATGAGCGCCCCATAATGTCATCTGATTTGATAGTCAACATCTCTCTTAGTGTATAAGCTGCGCCATAACCAAGCAGAGCCCAAACTTCCATTTCTCCAAAACGCTGTCCTCCATTTTGTGCGCGTCCACCGAGAGGTTGTTGCGTAATAAGAGAATAAGGTCCAATGGCGCGCATATGAAGTTTATCTTCAACCATGTGTTCAAGTTTGAGAATATACATGTATCCCACTGAAATTTCGTTTTCAAACGGTTCTCCAGTGAGTCCATCATACAATTTAACTTTACCTGAATCTGGGAACCCAGCTTCAACAAGCTCTTTCTTTATCTCTTCATGAGTTGCACCTGAAAATGGAGGAACCACAGCCTGATATCCTAATGTTTTCGCTGCTAAACCAAGGTGTAATTCAAGAATTTGTCCTAAGTTCATACGGGATGGGACTCCCAGTGGAGTAAGCACAACATCAACAGGCGTACCATCTTCCATGCGAGGCATATCTTCAAGAGGAACTACTCGAGAAATAACTCCTTTATTTCCATGACGTCCTGCTACTTTGTCTCCGACGGTGATATTACGCAATTGAGCTACTTCTATATATATTTTTTTGATGATTCCACTTTCCATTTGATCGCCTCGTTCACGTGAAAATACTTTTACACCGATTACTCGTCCACGCTTACCGCCTTCCATACGCAAAGAAGAATCTTTTACATCGCGAGCTTTATCGCCAAATATAGATCGCAATAGGCGCTCTTCTGGAGTAAGCTGAGATTCTCCTTTCGGCGTAATTTTTCCTACTAGAATATCCCCAGGTTGTACTTCAGAACCTATTCGAATAATACCGTCCTCATCAAGATTTCGTAATTTATTTTCTCCAACATTCGGTATGTCATTTGTGGTTACTTCAGGTCCCAATTTTGTATCACGAACATTGAGCGAGAATTCTTCTATGTGCACCGAAGACAAAACTGATTCGCGCACCAAGCGTTCAGAAATAACAACAGCATCCTCAAAATTATTTCCTGACCAAGGCATAAATGCCACCAGGAGATTTTGTCCAAGAGCTATCTGTCCGCGATCTGAAGTTGAAGTGTCGGCAAGCAATTCACCTCGTTTAACGTGTTGTCCTAGATTAACCGCTGGACGCTGGTGAAATACAGTAAATCCATTTGTACGAGAGAAATTTACTAACTTATATTCATCCTGTTTCCCTTTAGAATTCTTAATTATTATCTTTTGAGCATCTACATACGTCACCTCACCTGCTTCGCGAGCGTATACGAGTCGACCAGAATCACGCGCAGCACGCTCCTCAACTCCAGTTGCAACAAGTGGAGCAGATGGACGAACCGTTGGAACCGCCTGCTTTTGCATGTTCGAACCCATTAAGGCGCGGTTACCAGCGTTGTGGTTAAGAAATGGTATTAAAGCGGTGGCTATAGAATATGCCTGGTTTGTAGCAACATCAATATAATCAACTTCTTTTGGAGGCACTAAATCAGGCACCCCATTTATACGAACTTCTACCTGTGTAGATGTCAAAACTCCTTTCTCATTTCGATCAGAAGCTGCATGAGCAATTTTATATTTTTGTTCATCTTGTGCGTTAAGATACTGTATCTCTCCTGTAATAACCCCGTTTTCTACTTTAGCGTATGGAGTTTCAATAATTCCAAACTCATTTATGCGAGCATAAGTTGCTAAGTGAAGAATAAGTCCAATATTGGGACCTTCTGGTGTATGAATTGGACAAAGTCGCCCATAGTGAGAGTTATGCACATCACGAACTTCAAATCCGGCTCTTTCACGAGTTAAACCACCTGGACCAAGTGCTGAAAAAATACGTAAATGTTCAAGTTCAGAAAGAATGTTCTCTTGAGCCATGAATTGTGAGAGCTGGTTGGTACTATAAAACTCACGGATTTGTGCTTGTAGAGGGCGAGGATTGATTATCTGCATCGGTAACGTAGTCTCTGATTCAATTATGGACATGCGGTCTTGTATATTACGCTTCATGCGTGCAAAACCAACACGCATCTTCTGTTGCATCATTTCTCCAACGAAACGAACGCGACGGGAAGCTAAATCGTCCACATCATCGGGTTGGGAATCAGGAGTTTCATTTAAATGAATAATGTATCCGATTATAGTTACTATATCGTCAAGCGATAATTTTCGCTGTGCAATCGCTTTCTTATCGAGTGGTTTTTTAAAACGTTGATTAAAACGAAAACGGCCTACTTCTGATAAATCGTATCGTTCGGTATCAAAAATAGAGTTTACAAAATCGCGAGCATTATCAGCAGTAGCAAGCTCTCCATCACGGAGTTTCCTATATATCTCTATAAACGAATCGTCTCGATTTTGTGCTGTATCACTTGCAAGAGTTTTTTCTATATAAGGAAGCGCTTGTTGGTTGTCCGCAAAAAGCGCCTTAATCTCATCATTACTTTGGGCACCTAGAATACGTAATAAATGAGTAATAGGAAACTTACGTTTGCGATCTATGCGAACCTGCAAACTTTTGTTTGGCTCAGTTTCTATCTCAATCCATGCTCCGCGAGAAGGAATAATTTTTGCTCCAAAATATTCTTTACCTCTAAATTCTTGAGAAGTAAACAAAACTCCAAATGAACGTATCAGCTGAGAAACGACGACTCTCTCTACTCCGTTAATTATAAACGTACCGTGATCTGTCTGAATTGGGAAGTCTGACAAAAAAATTTCCTGTTCTTTCTCAGTTCCTAGGGTTTTATTGATAAGACGAGCTGTAATCTTTAGCTGGACCTCATAACTTAACTTGTTTTCTTTTGCGTAATACTCATTATACGTAGGTTCCGTAAATACTGGATCTGAAAGATGTAGTTCAAATTTCTTTCCCGAATAATCTGAAATAGGAGAAAATTCTTTAAGAAGTTCCTTTACTCCTTTCTCCATAAGCCAACGAAAGGAAGTTGTTTGAGCCTCGGCGAGATTAGGAAGCTCAATAAGTGGCTTGTGATATCGAGAGAATACTTTCTGTTTAAGCATAAAGCGAGTATGGCTAGGAAAAATAATGATAGAATTTTAAGAGGCACACAAAGACGCATCCTTCTAAAAAGGTAGCGTCCTAAAAAAATAACTATATGCTAGGTATATCTAGCAAAACACTACGTATGATATTTATATAAAATCGAGAGTGCTCTCCGAAACTCATTCTACCCCCGTGATATTGGCAATATACATCAAAAAGAATTTGCGGTCAAGCAGTTTTTATTGCCTGTGGATAATTAATAAATTACACATATTTTCACACTGAAAGTCAAATACTAGTGTGATTCTCGCCACGCACGTATAGCTGCGTGGTTTCCTGATCTTAAAACCTTTGGTACTGCATACCTCTTCCCTTTCCATTCAAACACATCAGGACGAGTATATACATCGCGCGATGCAACATGTTTTTCTTCAACAGAATCAGGATCTCCGAGTACCCCCTTAATATGTCTAGAAACTGCGTCAACTATAAGTGCTGCAGGTATTTCACCGCCTGTTAAAACATACGGACCTACAGAAATCTCTTTTGCTTTGAGTATTTTTCTCACTCGCGCATCAATCCCTTCGTAATGGCCAGCAATCAATACAATGATGTCATATTTTTTAGCATAATCGCGAGCATTTTTTTGTGTAAACTGTTTGCCTCTCGGTGACATTATGAAAATCCCAATATGTTTGTTTTTTATTTTTACTTCTGCAGAAAGCGTTTCTGTTACTGCTAGCACAATCGGTTCAGCTTTCAATACCATACCCGGGCCTCCACCATAAGGAATATCGTCAGTTTTTTTATAAACATCAGCTGTAAAATCACGCGGGTTCACAAAAGAAACTGAGATCTTCCCTTTCTCCTGGGCACGACGAAGCAAAGAACTTCCTATATAAGGAGCTATAGATTCGGGAAATGTTGTTACAATGTAAAACTTCATAAAAACATGCTAACACAAAAACCCGCCGAAGCGGGTTTTGTTATAAAAATTACTGTCTTTTATTCTTCTTTAAGAGCCGCCATAGCATCATCTACATTTGCGGCTGACATTCGTGTAGACCCTTCAGGTTCAAGAATTTTGAGATTCACGCGTGCATTATTCTTCATACCAACCACACGCAAGAGTGTTCGAATGGCCTTGGCAGTATTGCCTGACCGTCCTACAACTGTTCCCATATCCTTCTGATTAACCTTCAATGTAATTAGCACACCCATCTCGTCGACAGTGCGCGTTACCTTTACATCATCCGGATTCTCCACTAGTGCTTTTACAACACTTTCGAGAAACACAGCATCTTGATATTCACTATTCATATTATAAAACTACAATCTGATAAGAAGATTCCGAGCTAACGGAACCTAGTCCGAAAGATAACCTTCCAGAACTCTTGTATTATACAAAAGAAAACTAGAAAGTCCACTTAATTACAAAATATATAAAATTATCTTTCAAAAACCCCTTCTACACAAAAGTCGGTATTCCTTTTAGAAAGCTTTTTCCTGTTTTTGTTACGCTTTTACTGATTATTCTGACTTAGATTCCGAAGTTTCTTCTTTTTCTAATTTCTGTTCCTGTTGTGTTTCCGCTGAAGTTTCTGGTTTTACAGAAGTTGTTTCAGGTGTAGTCTCTGGTTGTTCTTTTTGAATCGGAGACTTTTTCGGTAATGCATTTATCTTCCTACCTGAAATAGTGCCTTCTGTTACTAGCATATTGTAAACGGTGTCCGAAGGTTGTGCTCCTTTTCCCATCCAGTATTTCGCCTTTTCTACATTGATAGATTTTTGTTTCGTTACAGCGTTATAAAAACCTATTTGATCTACATGTTTCCCTGCTTTAGGACCACGTGATGACTCAACAACCACCACGCGAAACGATGGATTATTGGTACGACCGTATCTTTGTAAACGTATCTTAAGCATAAGTTAATACGACGACTAATTGACAGCTGTCAAACTCTACCAAAAACAGAGCGAAAAAGCAAGATTGTGTTAGTATACACCGAAATGAAAAAACATTATAAGAAAACACAAAGAATTGCAGGTCAAAAAAAGGGTGGTAAACGCCAAGAAACTTCCTTTACTTATGAAGCAGTAATAAAAACTACATCAAAAGGTATCGGTTTTACTCAGCATCCAACTAACAAAAATATATCTGTTCGCATAGAAAAAAAGAATCTAAATACTGCATTAAACGGAGACAGAGTAGTAGTAATACTTACTCAAGATCGCTTTCAAGATGATTTCCTAGGTCGTGTAATCACAGTACAACACCGTGCAAAAACTAAGTTTGTCGGCACTGTGCGCAGGGAAAATGGTGTAATGCTTTTTTATCCAGACGACCGAAATGCATATACACCGTTTAAGCTTATCGATCCGATACTGTGCAAACATGATGACAAAGTATTTGTAGAATTACGTAAATGGAATAATAAAAACTCATATCCGGAAGCAGATATAATAGAAATAATTGGGAAAAAAGGTCTACATGAAGTAGAGATACGTTCTATTACACTAGAAAACAACATAGATGACACTTTTCCAAAGGAAGTTGAAAATGAAGCGCTGTACGTATACAGCAACTATGAAAAATATTCAAATATCACAAATCGTCGCGATTTCCGTGGAACTCCCACGTTTTCAATAGATCCATCAGACGCTAAAGATTTCGATGATGCGTTATCAATTTCATATTTGTCAGATGGAACATTAGAAGTAGGCATTCATATTGCCGATGTGTCTTTTTTTGTAACACCAGGAAGTGTACTTGACCAAGAAGCTCAAAAACGTGGTTTTTCTTCTTACCTGGTAGATCGTACTATACCAATGCTCCCCGAGATACTTTCTAACGATTTATGCAGTCTTAAACAAGACGTAGATCGCTACACGTACTCTATATGGTTCAACATGACACCAGAAGGAAAAATTCTTTCTCATGATTTTGGACGCTCCATTATCCGTTCTCAAAAACGATTTACCTATGATGAGGCTCAAAAGATACTTGATGCAAAATCTGGAATTTTTTTCAAGGAGCTCAACTCACTTAATGTAATAGCTAAAAAATACCGTGCTAAACGAATGAAGCGTGGTGCAATTGATTTTGAACAACACGAGGTGCACTTCGAACTTGCCGATGACGGCGTACCACTCTATGCGTATCTTAAAGAGCGCCTTGATACCCACAAATTAATTGAAGAATTTATGCTTCTTGCTAACCAACAAATAGCAAACTATATATATTCTAAGTACGGAAAAAAGAAACATCCGTTTATGTATAGAGTTCATGATGCACCAAATTCAGAGCGTATAAGAGATCTCGCTGAATTCTCCAAAGCTCTTGGACATCCAATTAAATTTTCCCAACGGGGTTACATAACTGGACGTTCACTCAATACTCTTTTTACAAATGTTGCAGGAACACCTGAAGAAAGCCTAATCCTTACTGCTGGACTTCGTTCAATGGCAAAAGCCGAATATACAACAAGAAATATCGGCCACTTTGGACTTGCACTTTCTGCTTATGCTCAGTTCACTTCCCCCATACGTCGTTATCCCGACATCTTGGTACACCGTTTACTTGAACATGATCGCTTATACGGCACTCTCCCTTTTGAATCTTACTCTATGTATGAAACCCTTTCTAACACTCTCTCCCAACGAGAATTATCTATTATAGATGCGGAGCGAGAATCTATTAAACTAAAGCAGGCTGAATATATGTCTGCTAGAATTGGAAAAGAATTTTACGGTGTCATCTCTGGGGTTTCTGATTGGGGTTTTTTTGTTGAAGAGCGGGACACGCACGCAGAAGGACTTATACGACTCTCTAATATGCACAACGATTATTATATTCATGAGCCAAAAAAATATCGCATTATAGGAAAACGAACTAAAACCGTTTTTTCTCTAGGTGATGAGGTTCGTTTTCGCGTCATAAATGTTGATGTAGATAAAAAACTAATTGACTGCTCAATAGTTTAAAATTTTCCTTAATTTAGTACATTGTATATTAAGCAAACAGTTGTACAATTAATGATATGTCACCACTAACCATGTTTTCTTTTGCCTCTCCTGAAACAATTCCTAATAAAGTATATTGGGCTTTATTTGGAATAGCTATTTTTGCCTGGGCCATTGCTTCAAGTATCCTATGGTTCCATTGGAGAACATATGGTTCAAACACAAAACGTATAGTGCGTATAAGACGAGTTTACCTTGTTGGTTCGCTAATAATACTTTCTATCGCGATTGGTTTTATTTTTTTATTGTAGCGTATGAACAACCATCACATTGAAGACACAAAACTACAACCCGACAAAAATATTCGCAAGCTTATAAACCTTGAAGAAGGAGAGCAAGTTTTACTTGAAGCCCGACGACATATGTTTGTTTTATATAGTCGAATTACTTTTTTGTTAATGCTTTTGATAGTTCCCTTAGTTTTTGTTCCTACAACTGGAACTCTAATCAACAAAATTACTGGTGCAACTTATGGCATGCAAATTGTAAGTTTTCTTTTTATACTCTGGTGTCTTTTTTTGTGGGTGCTTTTCTTTTTCTATTGGACTGACTACTACCTTGATGTTTGGATCATCACAAATAAACGTATATTTGACATAGATCAGCAAGGTATTTTTCGGCGTGAAGTATCGGTCACTAATCTAGAACGAGTACAAGATGTAACTGTATCAGTAAATGGTATTTTTGCGACGTTCTTGAAGTTCGGAGATATTCATGTGCAAACTGCTGGAAGTCAAATGGATTTCTCTATAAAAAATGCTTCCAATCCTATGATAATAAAAGAAACTATAATGCGTGCACACGAAAATTTGGTAAATCTACGCAACCACCAAACAAACACGATTTGAGCGAGAGTAGATAACTCTTTGTTTTTTGACTTAATCTTTTTTGTTTTGCAAAGCAAGCTAGATGTTGAGAATTTTATAAATATCTACCCAGAAAAAAGTGAGTTCTTCTGGAGGTATTAGAGTTACGCGTAAAATTATTTAGCAACAGCTACTGCTTCTGTAAATGAAACGGATAACAACTGCGACACAGCGTCATGCCCCATAGTAACACCATATAAAACACCTGCGCGCGACATTGTTTCGCGATTGTGCGTTATCAAAATAAGTTGAGTTTTTTGAGCTAAATTTTCAATCATATCTCCATACCGTTTAGAGTTCGCTTCATCTAAAGCGGCATCTGTTTCATCTAGAATTATAAATGGAGGTGGATTAACTTGAGACATTGCAAAAATAAGCGCAATTGAAGTCAGCGCTCGCTCACCTCCTGAAAGCATTTCTAGCCCGCGAATACGTTTTCTAGGCAAAGACACTGTTATTTCAACACCTTCAAGCACTTGTTCATCTTCTGATTCTATCGTTTCGAGAACATCTCCTTCAATAATTTCATCAAGGTCATTATCTTTTCTCGATTTCCTAATCTCACGTACTACCTCTAGAGATGCAGAACCTCCACCAAACATCAACGAGAAAAATTCAGTAAACTGTTCATTAATTTTTTTCACTCCTTCTCTAAATTCACGTGCTAATGTGGCATCAAGATCTACGAACAACACGCGAAGTGACTCAGCAGACTTAATAAGATCTTCAACTTCCTTGGCCAAAAATTCATCACGTTCAGAAACATCTTTATACTCCTTCAAAATATCCTCTCCTCCGGCGCTCCCAGCCTCTTCTAATCGAATTTTCATTCGCTCAATTTCCTTTTTACGCAAAATCTGTTTATTTCGATCTTCCACATTATCAAATTCACGAAGAGTTGCACTAATATCTTCAAACCTAACTGCAGAAACCCCAACGAGCGCACCCGCTTCAAGCAATTCGCGCTTATATTCTTCTTCTTCAAGAGAAAGTGCATAACGCAAACCCGTAAGCTCTTGCACTTTCATTCTCACCATTTGTTGTTCATTGGAAAGTGCAAATATAGTTCTCTCAAGCTCACGACCTGAACTAACATCCCTTTCAATACTTAGCTGAATAGTTTTGTAGTCATCTTCTCGTTTTTTTTCTTCTTGAGTTATGCGTTCAATATCAGCCTTAATACCTTGACGTTCCTTTTCAAGAAATGATAGTCGTTCTCTAATTTCAGATATATTGGCATTGTCATGATGAGCTTCACCTGATGCCGAAGTAATAAGCTCTGTAAGCATCTCTTTAATATCATTAAAAACAACTTTTGGATGCTCCATATCAAGATTAGAGATCGCATCATCAATACGTTTCATTACATTACGAATCTTACGTAAAACTAATGAAAACGGAATAACCCGATTTTCGTCTTCCAAAATCTTATGTTCGTGCTTAGATATAAGCGTCTGAAGAGTCGAAATTTCCCCTTCAACACGCCCTGCTTCATGCATACGACCATCTTTTTTCTGTCGTATTTCACGTAGAGCTCGCTCTGCCGCCAAAAGCGCGTTAGAAGTTGTATCTTTTCGTGTAAGTTTTTCTAGGTCATGCCGAGCTGTTTCAATTTGTTCCTCAAGTTCATGCATACGTTTTTCAGAAGGTTCAAGCTCTTGCGATATTCGTTGTGCCTCATTTTCTAAGTACATTTTTTCTCTAGCAAAATATTCTCTGTAATCGGCAAGCAATACATCTGCTATCTCTTTCGCTTTGTTTATTTTTGCGACCTGCTTTTCTAAGAATTTCAAGTGTGGCTTCAGTTCACGACGAATACTCTCTACCTTCTCTATATTTTCTTCAGTTTTTTTAAGTTTCTTTGCACTCTCTTCTTTTTTGTATTGGTATATTTTTAACCCAAGAGCATCTTCCACCATCACTTTCCGCTCTCTAGGATTTACTGACAAAATACGATCGGCTTCTCCCTGTGAAATTATATGGTGACCTGAGGCCCCGATATGCGCACCTGAGAGTAGTTCAAATATATCTTTAAGTCGTGAAGAAGAACCATTAAGTATGTATTCACTAGAAGCATCTCGATGAATAATGCGCTCAAGAACAACTTCATCAAAATCAAAATCAAACAGACGGGTTTTGTTAACTTCGCCTGAGTTGTCAAAAACAAGTTTAACGTGAGCTCGATTGCTTTTTGGAGATTCCTTAGAACCATTCCAAATGAGATCTTCAGTGCGCTTTCCGCGCATAGATTTTATAGATTGTTCGCCAAGAACAAATCTAAACGCTTCTGCTACATTTGATTTTCCAGATCCATTAGGTCCTACAATCGCAGTTATAGGCGACGTAAATTGCAATATCGTTTTTTTGGCAAACGATTTGAATCCAGATAACTCTAGTGATTTTAGATACATACAACTAACCCAACTTACCACCCCTTTATTGTAAGAGCTTTTCCTGCTGCTATTTGCTCAGCTTCTTGTTTTGATTTCCCCATACCTTGAGCAATTTCTTCATTTCCTAAAAATACCGCCATTGTAAACTCACGATCGTGATCTGGACCTGACTCGCTAACTTTCTGGTACGAAGGTGTAATACCCTCTCGTTCTTGAGCAAGTTCTTGAAATCTGCTTTTAGCATCACGCCACAAGTGTTTTTCTACAATATCCTCCGTCATTGGCAAAAGATATTTTGCCACAAACTTCTGAGCTGTATCGTATCCCCCATCTATATACAATGCACCAACTATTGCTTCAAAAGCATTTGCAAGAATATACTGGCGAGCACGACCTGTATCTTTCGATTCACCTTTTGAAAGCAACAAAAAATCATTAACTCCAAGTTCAAGAGAAACAGTTGCTAACGTCGAAGTATTTACTAACCCCGAGCGATAAGAAGTTAAATCACCTTCTGGTTTATTCGGATACTTAGCATACAAAAATTCTGTAGTAATAAGTTCCAAAACAGCATCTCCTAGAAATTCAAGTCGCTCATTATGTTTTCCATCACGAGTACGAGATTCGTTAATATAAGAACGATGAGTCAGGGCCATCTGTAAAAGTTCTGGGGTTTTAAAAGAATACCCAAGTTTCTCTTCAAATTCTTCAAAGTTCCTCATACTAATTCGTGATATTTAATTATGAGTGTTTCTGTGATAATAGAGTAACGGCTTTCGTAATTAAAGGTAAAATATCATCGTAAATATTAAGATTTACAATTTCAACCAATCTAAACCACCGTGCGTCATCTAAACCACCGGACGTACCCAACGTCAAATCTCTAAAAGGAGCTTCAGCAAGAAAATACACAACACGTTTCCTTGTCTTTCCTTTTTCAGGATGTGATGCTACATATTCATTGCTTCCAACTTCATCCTGCAAAACAACATCTAACCCTAGTTCTTCTTTTATCGCTCGAACAGTACCCGCACGCACATCTTCTCCGCTTTCAATTTTACCTTTCGAAAGCGTCCAATGACCAAACACATCGTGCACAAAAGCTATATAAATATCTTTTTCGTGTCGTGCATATACTACTGCCCCACCAAGAGCCTCTAGTGGCAATTCATCATAAGGAACGTCTTTATGACGCCTTGAGGTTTCATTTTTCCCTGGTTCTCCCAATTCTTTGTATACAGAACCAAGAACACCATTAACAAATCTTCCAGACGAATCACCACCAAAACTCTTAGCAAGCTCTATCGCTTCATTGATAGCAACTTTAGCAGGTACGTGTTTCCTATCTCCAAACAAAAGTTCATATAAACCGATACGCAAAACATTCCGGTCTACTAGAGATATTTTTTCAAGAGGCCATTCTGGCGCTGCCTTTGTGATAATAGTATCTATAGCGTTTCGTTTTTCAATAACTCCTTTCAAGAGCGATCTCATAAATTCGTATTCACCGATACCGGGTGCATATTCTTCTGCAACATGCAATAGAATTCCATCGGCCTCCTGTGCGCTAGCAGAGGAGAAATCGATCTGGAAAAGAGTTTGAAGAACAACTGATCTCGCTAAATGACGATTACTCATATGTGCGCATCGCACTCGCGACGCTGAAGTGTCAAGTTCCTACTTTGAGTCTTTTGACTCACTTTTTACTGCTTCCTTGGCGTTTTCGCCTCGGGCGCGTAGTTTTGCCTGTTTGCGAGCCAATGCACGCTCCTGACGACCACGCACGTTAATTACCGTCCGCCCTCGGTATAAACCGCAAGTTTGACACGCCCGGTGTCGAACATGCTTGCCTCCGCATGACACACACGTTGAAAGACGCGGCCCTGACAGGGCATGGTGAGACCGGCGATTGCCAGTATGACCTTTTGTATGACGCATTCGGACAGTCATAACGAAAATACTCTAACAAATACGGTACTTTTATGCAAATACGCCAAATCTGATTTTAAACAAATCTTTCACAAAATGTCTTTCTGTGAAAAGAGGAAGTGCCAAGTTTTTCAATAACACGCAAATGTTGTTTAGTACCGTACCCTTTATGGATTTCAAATCCGTATTTACGATAACGCTTTCCTGCCTCTACCATTTTCCTGTCACGCATTACTTTCGCACAAATAGATGCAAGGGCAATTTCAATATTCGTTGTATCCCCGCGAACTATTGTTTTTTGATTAATAAAATCTTCGGGGGCCCTGAGTCCTCCATCAAGCAACACGAGAGAATATTTAGGGTCAACATGAAGTTTTCGAAGACATTGCGTCGTTGCGTGCGTAATAGCGTATGCAATACCTTTATCATCAATTATCTTTGCCGAAGAAAACGAGACAGTCCACGAAATATATCCCTCCGCTCCAAGTTTTTTGATTTCAGCAAACCATACCTCACGCGCTTTTTCGGAGAGTTGCTTTGAATCCTTCACCTTTGGAAACGCCTTTGCGACGGCCTTGCGCGCGCGCATCGAATCAACAACAGCAACAGCACCAACGGCAACCGGCCCCGCCAAGGGCCCCCTCCCCGCTTCATCAATGCCAACGGTGATACGCATACCCGCAGTATAGCAC
>JAPXOG010000006.1:0-36933 GCA_033811555.1 Minisyncoccota bacterium | reverse complement strand
TATAGGGATCGCCCCGCCCCTCTTACGAGGGGCGGGGCTTCTTTTTTCTTTATCTAACTACAAGTTCTAATCGTTTTTGATTTCGTCGCAGATATGTTCAAGATAACGTGCTGCGGTTGACTGTCCACCGAGACCAAACGATAACCCGAAAGCAAGTGCAAGCGCAATCACTACTCCGGTAAACAACGTCTGTAGAAACATAACGCCAATACCTAAGTGTGATAAAGCAACAAGCAAAGCAAAAACAAGAATTGACCAACGCGACAATGCTCCCAGAAAACCTGCTGTCTTAATATGCGTTGCTTTTGCTGATGCAACTACGATCTTGCGAACCGCATCTGCTATCACAACAGAAACCAACATAATAAGGACAGCAACAATCACCTGAGGGAGATATCCAAGAACCACGTTACTCAAAAATTCAGTAACTTGAGTGAGATTCACGATTTCAAGTGATGCAATCAAAAACACCACTATGATGAACCAACGAACAAGCTCACCAATGAAACGTCCTGAGTTCAGAGAGAACCCTGCACGAGCAAGTGTTTGCTCCAAACCTGCGCTACGAAGTGCTGAGTCAAGTTTTACTGTCTTGAGAATTTGGTCAACTGCACGCGCTAAAAGCGACGCAATAATCCAACCTACAATAAAAACAATAAGCGCAATGATGAGTTTTGGCAAAAATGCGATGACTCCCGCCCATACTGATGCGAGAGAATCTGCTACCGTCAAACCCGTTGTGCTAAGAATTGATCCTTCCATACGAATGTTTAATATTATTTCAAAATTGTTTTTTAATGTGTTTGTAGGGGTTTTAATATATTTCCCTAAAAACGAGCCGTGAGGCTTTAATTCGACTTTTAATATCCCAATAATAACATCGCGTCGCGAAGCATACTAGGGTTTGTGGATAACCATTTCTGGCCCTCTTTCAGCATAAAACTACCATATGTGCATACTTTAGGGCTCATCGGTCTGCTCTAACCTCATTATCTCAATTGCACTAAACACCGATTTTGTTTACCAATTTACGGTGTGGGTAATCAAACACATCACGTAAAAGTCGGTCATTCATATCCATACGATAACGAAAATCTTTTGCAGAAAGAGCTACATACCTAATTTCTGTCCCACTATCCGCTTCAATACTTGCAACCGCGCGTTTTAATACACGATCATTGAGGCGTTCTCCAACAATAAGAATATCCGTACGCGTGTCAAAATCTCCGTTCATAAATACTCCTGATGCCACGATGAGTTTTATGGAACCTGCACGCGCAACACGCTGTTCAATAGAAACATCTGCAAGCATATTTCCGAGCAGGAGTTCACGCAACGACATCATGTGAGGAAACGAAGTATCCAAAGCCCAACCTTTAGCTTTTTTCTTTGCAAATCCAGCCGACCTCAATCTTGAAAGCGAACTATTTAGGGAACGTGCTGGCACTTGTAATTTTTCAGATAGTTCTTTGGATGCAAAAACTCCGTCAGGGTGAAACAGAAAAAAACGCATCAGCCGAACCTGAGTAGCATCCCCAAATAGTTTTGCAAGTAAATCCATGAACCCAGTATACCTCAAACAAGGTTAAACCTCGAGGAATAGACAAAAGCCCTGCCATTTGGCAGGGCTTTTGTCCTTTCTGTGATTTAAACGGTCTTATTTAAGGGTAACTTTACCTCCTGCTTCTTCAATTTTCTTTTTCATTTCCTCGGCTTCTTCTTTCTTCACACCTTCCTTAACAACTCCAGGAGCTCCTTCTACCAGATCCTTCGCCTCCTTCAATCCCAAACCGGAAACTTCCTTAACAACTTTAATCACCGCAATTTTGTTGTCACCAACGCTCGTAAGCTCAACCGCATACTCTGATTTCTCTTCGGCACCTGTTGTTGCCCCCGCCGCCGGAGCTGCGGCTACAGCTACAGCAGAAACGCCGAATCGCTTCTCCAAAACCTTCACTAGCTCGTTGAGTTCAACAACTGACATTTTTTCAACTTGCTCTACTAAGGCCTTGAACTGTGCAGGAACTTCTACTTGCTCTTCTGCCCCTGCCTGTACTGTTGTTTCTTCTGTCATAATTTTAAGTTATTTTTTAATTAACCTTTTGTATAAATTCGATATTTCTTCGATATTCGTTTCTTTTAATTCTTTTTATCAGCTACTGCTTTCAGTGCCACCACTAGACCCTGTAAGGGCGCATTGATGACATTTACAAACATTCCTCTCAATGTGTTCATTGAAGGTATAGTTGCAATTTCAAGCATCTCTTCGCGGTTCATAAATTTACCACCAAAGATTCCTCCGAGAATCGAGATTCGATTCTCAAACTTCTGTGTAAACGTGTGTATACCACGTGCAGGTGCGGTTACATCTGCATCTTCTCCCGCAATGTACGCCACAGCTACTTCTCCTGAAAGTTCAGGAATGTCGCCCGTTGCTCCTGACTTTGGCGCCGCGCGCTTAATAAGCGTCTTTTTTGCAACAGTGTATCCTACTCCATCTCCTTTGAGCGCTTTGCGCACCTCAGAAACATCGTGCACCGTTAATCCGTGAAAATTCACAAAAACGGCGGTAACAGCGTCCTTAAAGATACCTTGAAGCTTTTCAAGTATCGCCTCTTTTTTCTGTCGTGTAACAGCCATAATTTTTAAAAAATAAAACGGCTAACAAAACCGTTTATCCCTATTCGGGAAATGAAGATCGACCCCTAGGCAGGACCTCTTCCCGATTTACCGGGATGCCTGCTTTCTTCGGTTTTGTGACTACACAATATCAAAAACCCGTTATGATCGCAAGGTTTAACCTCGAGGTTTAACCTTGGTAGGGAAAGCCGCCTCGGAGGACCGAGGCGGCGGATAGATGGTTTTCGAATCTCTAGAGACACCAAAAACCGTATTCGGTGTCTCCCCAAGAGGCAGGGCGCCCTCCGAATGTGATGTAGACGGAGCGCATCCCCGTCTCGATATCTCTGATCTCGAGCATGATGGGCTGATCGGACATTACTGAGACAAAGGCCCAGTAACGGCCGTTGATCCAACAACCATCCAACATCTTTACCGCTACCTCGATGTTGTATGGACTGTAAAACCAATAGGTACCGGAGACATCAGAGATCCGGTTTTGAACTGTAGCAGGCCACCCACCGTCTTCGTTCATCCAGTCGACAGTGACTACTACACTGAACCGGCCATCGTGGAAGCAGAGCGTATACTCATCGGGGACGCACGGTCTGGTAGTCTCCGGAGAAATTGTCTGAGACAACCAGATCCCGGGAGCAAGCTCCTGGGCCGGCGAGAACGCCGGTTCCTGGCAGACGGCGGCGCTTGTCGTCATTACCGCCATGAAAACCACGAACACGAGCCCGAACATCTTCTGAATTCTCATTTCAACCTCCTTGCCCGAAAGGGCCGTTGTGCGAGAGTTTATCTCCCGCTGATTACTTCTGCCACAAACTTACACTTTCTTGCAGTAAAAAGCAAAACCCAGCTATGACCCCAAGGTTAAACCTCGAGGTTTAACCTTGGGGATAGAAAAAGCGCCCCGGGGCGTGAGCCCTGGGGCGACTGAGAGAAGAGCGTCGATGAGCCGATCGTGGAGAGTTAGTTCAGACACGGAAAACCTACTTCCGTGTCCCTCCAGACAAGAGGATACCCTCCCATCGTAGAGTACTCAGTAATCGTGTCTGTAAACTCATCGATCACTAAGATGACGATCGGCCGATCGGTCAGGCCGGTGATGAAGATCCAGTAACGGCCGTTAAGCCAACAACCGTTAAGGATCTTCAGAACTATCTCTGTGTTGTCGAGGCTGTAAAAGTAAAATGTCCCAGACGTGTCGGATAGTCTGTGCTGGACCTTGCCGAAGAAGTAGTCTTCGTCGTACCAGTCTACAGTTACGTAGATGGTGAAACGTCCTCTCTGTAGACAAAGTACCTCCTCATTTGGAATACAGGAGCCGAAGTCTTCTGGAGAGATGGTCTGCGCCATCCACACTCCGGGCGAGATCTCCTGGGCCGGCGAGAACTCCACCGGCTCCTGGGCGACGGCGACGCTGGCCGTCATCATCATCACGAAAACGACCGCAAAAAGTTTCAGAACTCTCATCTCTTTCTCCTTGCTCTTCTCAAAGAGCAGTTGAGCGAGGGTTTAGTCCCTCACTTTTCTGTCACTAATATACTATTTCTTGCAAAAAAAGCAAGTACGAAAGCGCCACGTCCAGAAACTGGGCGTGACGCGTATTTTTATCCTTTAATTCTCTTAAATTTCTCTAAGATCTGGATCATCAAGCTCGCTAGGATCTAGAGGACTTGAACATCCTGGGTCAGCTTTATCTTTATCAGGAGCTACAGACCAGTGGTCTATTAACCCATCTCCATCGTTATCCAATCCATCGTTGCACTCTGTAATTATTGGTAGTTCTATTCCAGGACCAATCGGTGTCGGAGGAAGTTCGTCTGTAACAGTAATTGTAACTGAGTCAGAAATACTATTTCTCTTTCCATCTAAACAGGTAAGAGTGAGAGTATATTTATCTATCCTTCTGGGTATATATAATTCATATCCTTCATTTGCCTTGGAGCCTACCCAAACACCTCCTTTTTCATCAGATGCATTACACGTTCCTTCCACCACACCACCCGTCGTCCATTTAAGATTTGCGTTTGAATCAATATGAACTATTGCTTCTTTTTTATCATTTACAGTCAAATGAACAAATGGACCTTCGTCATCATCATCTGGTTGAGAGGGGTCTGTGAGTTTGTACTGAAGTGTAAAAGTAATCACTTTACCCGCAAATAAATTTTGTGAAGTTTCAGGAAGTATTGTTAGTTTGTAACCATTTAGAGCTCCTGCTGAAATGGTGTAAGTGCCTACAGGCATATTCTCATATGTTTTATCCGTAACACGTCTCATTTCAGTTCTTGTCTCTGGTCCTGTAATAGTCCAGGTAGACGGCAAAGGATTCCCGTTCCCATCAATTGAACTCACGACTATCGTGCCAGTAGTGGAAGAAGGTGGGGTTACAGTTACTGTGCACGCACTAGAAGTCATACCATCGCTTGTAACAGTTACTGTCTTAACTCCTTCAGTTCCGTACGTTACCGAATATGGAGATCCTGTACCTCTACTAGGCGTCCCCCCAGCAGATGTCCAACTATATGCAGTTCCTGTTGGATATGGATTGCCTCCACGTGCGGTTAGAGTGGCAGGTTGTCCAACTCCTACTGTCTGACCTGCAGGTAAACATTCGGGTTTTATCTTCACTTCCGTAGATGCTGATGCTTTTCCTCCATCTCCGGTACACTCTATACCAAAAGTTCCAGGAGAAGCATAAATGTTTTCTGACTGATCGCTTCCAGATGTAGCGCCTCCTACAATTTCAAAGCCAGCCCCTTGAGTTACACGGCACGAATTAGCGTTAGTAGATCCCCAAGTAAGCGTTGTGGGTTGTCCATAAAGAACAGGGTTTGGATTAGCTGTAAGAGTTACAGTCGGCAAAGGAGCAGATCCCACGTATACGACCAAGCTATCTGTTGCAGAGTCACCATCTTTTGAACAAGTAATGGTATAAGTTCTCTCTTCAGTTCCATTTAAAATCCCGGTTTGTACATTAGTAGCATTAGCGTTCTTTCCTCCGCTCCAAGCTCCAAGAGATGGAACAGCCGATGCGGTACAAGTTTTTGGAGATCCAGTAGTTGTCCACTGTAAATCAATACTTTTATTTCCTCCAGTCAAAATCACACTATCTCCATAGGCATATGAACCCGTCTCTTTTCCTTTCAAATCTACCGTTATTTGTCCGCCCGCTGGCTTATAGGCACTGCAACTTGCGGTAGTACCCCCAGAAATACCTGAACAGGACCATTTCCAGGTTGAGCCCACCAAAATGACTTCAGAAGCATTGTTTGAATTGCACAAATTGGTGGTTGGTGCAGATGAAAATGTTCCACCGTTTGCACTACCACATTTACCATTTTTATTATGAGTCAATGTCCATACTATTGATTCTCCAGGATTGCATTGCTGAAATCTATTTGGAGACACCGTTAACAATTCCCATCCATTAGGAGATGAGTCGGACAAAATATCATATTCTCCTTCTGGAAGGTCTTTTCCGCCCGCTTTAGTAACTAAGTCATTCAATACAAAATCTGGATATAATGGAGATAAAATATATCCTCCACTCTGTGGCCCTCCTATCATCCAATTCGTAGGTAAGTCTGAAGTCACTTTTATTGATGAGCAGACACCTCCCGGTGGTGGCTCGGGTTGAGTAACATCTACTGTCTTACTTGCTGTTTTGGTGCCACCTGGCCCCGAACAAAAAATCACGAAGGTTGTCCTTGCTGTTAGTGTGCCTGATGTAACGCCTACGCTATTGTTTGGAGCGCCTCCCGTAGAAAAAGGACCCTCAACTGCGTTACAATATGTCGCATTCGTTGAACTCCATGTAAGTTTTGTAGTTTTTCCAGATTCAACAGTAGTGGGATTTGCGTTAAGAGTAACAGTTGGGGAGGGAGTAGAGCGAGAAATAGTAAAAATACCTGGTTTTGTACTTGTAGCAGGCCCTTTTACTGCTACCACTATAGAGTAAGTATCATTTGGCAAATGAGAAACATCAAAAGTTCCACTTCCGTTATAACACGAAACGGAACCTTCGCTATATGGGTCACAAGACCCGTCACTCCCTTCTGGAGATATATTTAAAGTTATAGTCTTATCTTTTAATCCTGGAGGACCACTAATAATCGTAGCCGTTCTTGACGGCTCAGTGTCTGTTTCCACATTGGCAAAAGGATAGGTATCTGGAAGAGCACCTGGACCAGCAGGGTATTGACAGTGGCACATTTTCCAGCCCAAACTTCCAGATACACTTATTTTTATTTCTTCATTCGGTGTTACATGGGTAATATTCACTGCTTGTAGAATTCCCCCATTTCCTGGCCCACTATATTCCCCACACCAGTAATCAGCTTCTACACCCCTATACACCAATAACCCAGATAGAGAAATGAATAACGTCAGAGAAAAAAATAGAGAAACTTTTTTCATATATTTATTAGTTTGAGGAGGTTAAAGATGAATAAGCTATATTTATGGAAACTCCTTCATTGCTTGGTGCCAGTACAATGTTAACGGTTTCTGTGTCCCCTCGTACTGCATAAAAGTTGGTTACTGGCATTTCTTCGTAAAAAGCGTCTTTTTGAATAATCCAACCTTGATCCTGAAGAAGTCTACGATATTCATCAATATTATGTGCGTACGGTAACTTTGATATATATTGAACCGACGGCAAGGAAACCCCATGTTCCAAATAGTCAATACGAGCGCTTCCTTCTACTACTGCATCTGGTTCAAGAAGTAATTCAGTTGGAAACCCTTCAATTATTTCTCCTTCCTTGGCAATGTGCACTGGATTACCTGCATCGTCATACAAATCAGGACCTATTGCTCCTTTGCGATCAAACAAAAATACGAAAGCTAAAGCTACAATCACCACAACTAGCGCCACAATAAAAAACCAAGGACGGTTTTTCTTTGGTTGACCAGTTGCCGTTTGTGGCTTTATGTCTGGTTCAGAATTTGTGTCTGTATAACGAACATCGTGCATATCCATAAATATTGTGATTAGAAAAATAAAAGTAGATACAAGTTGTAAGCGCATTACACGCTTATTCTTTAATGATAGGGCGTGTCTTGCGTATAAACAAGGAAAAATGTTGATAACAAAACGTACTTGACGCAGATATTTTAAGGAGTATACTGAGAGACATTAATATAGTTTGTATGAACGCTGCGCCTGTTACGGACGCGGCTCTTTTGTTTCAAGACAGTGCAGAATTGAAACTAAGCGACTGGTAAATAGTAAGTAGTAGGTATATATCATACCCGAGTTTCTATCGACTTTTCGTTTTATTCATTAATTTATATCTAATATGACTTTTGATCTCAAAACATTATCTACAGTTCTTAGCGAATTTGAAGAAGAACGTGGTATTACAAAAGAAAAAATGCTTGAAGCAATTGCTGTTGCACTTGCTACCGCATACAAGAAGGAATACGGGAAGCGCGACCAGATTATTCGTGCAAACTTTGATCTAAATACTGGTACAACTGAGTTTGAACAAGTAAAAACCGTAGTTGATGAAACAACTGTTCGGATGAGAGAAGAGGAGGGTGAGATAGAAGAAAATGCAGAAGAAAGTGCCGTGGTCCAAACCGATGCCCCATCAGAAGAAGACGGCGGAGAAAAACTTCCGCTGTTTAATCCTGAGAAACATATGATGCTTGAAGATGCACAGAAGATGAAAAAAGACGCATCCGTTGGTGATGAAATAGTGTTCCCTCTTGAACCTCGTGATGATTTCGGAAGAATCGCTGCACAAACAGCAAGACAAGTCATCATTCAAAAAATTCGTGAAGCAGAAAAAGAGCATCTTTCTCAAGAATACGGCGAACGCGAAGGCGAAATTCTTTCTGGAACCGTTCAGCGCGTTGAGCGAGGAAATATTTTTGTTGATCTCGGACGAGCTGTCGGAATACTTCCGTATGACGAACAAATTCCAAGCGAACGATATCGTCCTGGAGAACGTATTCGCGCATATCTTTTTAAAGTTGAAGAAACTCCTCGCGGTGTATTTCTACGGATGTCTCGTTCACATCCTCAGTTTCTTGCAGAATTATTTGCAAATGAGTGTCCTGAAGTTGCAAATGGAGTTGTTGAGATAAAAGCAATCGCGCGAGAACCTGGATCACGATCCAAAGTTGCTGTGTGGTCAAATGACGAACACATTGATCCAGTCGGCGCTCTTGTCGGTCAGCGAGGTGTGCGAGTATCAACAGTTATGAGTGAGCTTGCTGGAGAAAAAATTGACGTAATTGAGTGGTCAGAAATTTCAGAACATTTTATTGAAGATGCACTTTCCCCAGCTAAGGTTTTATCTGTAGAAATCGTTGATGAAGAAAATCATGTAGCAGTAGTTCGAGTAACAGAGGATCAGCAATCGTTAGCAATCGGTCGTGGAGGGCAAAATGTTCGTCTTGCTGCCAAGCTAACTGGATGGCGCATTGACATACAATCAGCAAGCGGAGTTTCACTTGAAGATTCCTCTCCAGAAGAAACGCTTTCACACATATCTACTGAATTTGCTCGCGAGCAACTTGCACAGATTGAAGATGATATCGCCGAAGAAGAAGCAAGAGCAACAGAAAATGCTGAGTTAGATGATGAAACAACAACACTTGAAACGCCAGAAAATGAAGAAGATGAAACAAATGCACTAGAAAATGAAAATGATGCCCCCAAAAGTGGGGAATAAATAAGGATACTTTGGCGAGATAAAGAAAAAATGAAATTTTTATGAAATTTTGATAAAGTCCCTCAAAAACTTTATCAAAATTTCATATGTTGTGTGAAACACCCATTCCGACAAAAAACCTTCTGTTACACACAAATTATTACCCAAGAAAGAACAGACAGATATTCACTCTCATCAAAAATGACACTTGACGCATTTGTCAGAGGTGTACAATAACGTAAAGGGATTTATTTTATTCACATTTAATAACATATATGGAACAACAAACACACACACCAGACGCATCCGCTCAAAAAGGAAACGGACCTGTCATAGGCATTATTATTGTAATCATCGTACTTGCAATCGGTGCTTACTATCTATTCTCTGAGCTAAGCTCTCAGGAAAAAGCAAGACAAGCGAGTCAGAATGTGCAAGAAGTTCAAACACAAACAGATAATGTCTTACCCAACGTTAATAGTGAACAGCAATTTGAAGAGATTTCAGAACAAGGAGCTGAAATTGAAACAAATTTGTAAGAATTAGATCTCATAATTTGATAATTATCCTTAAAATTTGAAACAACAAAAACCGCCCCTATATAAAACGAGGCGGTCTTTTGTTTTTGTCTACAAACTGATACACTTCCAAAAATCAAAGAACTCACAAAAATATGTATACATCACTTAAAGTAACAAAAAACGACAACAGCACTGTCACAATTGAAGGCGAACTACCATACGATGAGCTTTCAAAGCATAGAGCACGCGTCATCGTAGATCTCGGACGTGATGTTGAACTACCTGGTTTTCGCAAAGGACACGTTCCTGAAAAACTTCTAGTGGAACGCTTTGGAGAAGAAACTGTTATACAAGAAATGGCAGAACGCGCGCTGTCTGAACATTATCCAAAAATGCTCTTGCATCACGAAATTGACGCCATTGGTCGCCCAACAATTTCGATTACAAAACTTGCACCTGGCAATCCTTTTGGTTTTAAAATTGAAACGGCTGTACTTCCAAAACTTTCTATCCCTGATTACAAAACAATTGCAAAAAAACACATTGAGAAAAATAAAAAAGAAGAGATTGTGGTAACTGACGAAGAAGTTACAAAATTTATAGAAACAGCATTGCGAGAGAAAAATGAACGCGCAGGGAAAAAAGATGAACCGATCCCTGAGCTAACCGATGAGATCGTAAAAGAGTTCGGAGCTTTCAAAGATGTAGACGATTTCAAAGCAAAAATTCGCGAAGGACTTTTGTACGACAAAAAACTAAAGGCGCGTGATGCATTGCGTATGTCAATTCTGGAAGATATTACCAAGAACACGAAAGCCGTAATACCTGACATTCTCGTTGAATCTGAACTTAGCAAAATGTACGCACAGTTTGAAAACGACATTCAACGATTTGGTCTCAAGTTAGATGAGTACATGGCTCAAATTAAAAAAACTCCTGAAGACTTGCGTAAAGAGTGGCGCCCTGATGCAGAAAAATCTGCGAAACAACAACTGATTCTGCATGACATATCAGTAGCTGAAAAAATAGAACCTACTGACGAAGAAATTAAAAAAGAAACCGAACATATACTTTCTCATCACAAAGATACAAAACGCGAAAATGTCGAAGCGTATGTGGCAACCGTGCTTGCAAACCAGAAAGTATTGGAATTTTTGGAAAAATCAGAGTAACATAAATACACTAATTAACTAACAGAATTAACTATGCTAATTCCAACCGTCATTGAAAAAAGTCAGTTCGGCGAACGTGCTTATGACATATATTCGCGACTTCTAAAAGAACGTATAGTTTTTTTGGGAGGTCCAATAGATGATCACGTAGCAAATATAATTATTGCTCAATTTCTTCACCTAGAATCGCAAGAAACTGAAAAAGATATTTCTTTTTATATAAATTCTCCGGGAGGCTCTGTTACTTCAACATTGGCAATTATAGACACAATGCATCACATTAAACCTGATGTTTCAACAGTATGCGTTGGGTTAGCAGCATCAGGAGGTGCTTGGATACTTTCTTCTGGTACAAAAGGAAAACGTTTTGCTCTACCTAACGCAGAAGTTATGATTCACCAGCCATTAGGTGGTGCCGAGGGACAAGCAACCGATATTGCTATTACCGCAGAACATATACTCAAGCTTCGCGACAAACTTACCGACATGATGGCAAAAAACACAGGGCAAACTAGAGAAAAAATAGCTAAAGACATCGAGCGCGATTTCTTCATGTCAGCCGATGAAGCTAAAAAATACGGAATTATTGATGAAGTGTTGGTAAGAAAAGGAAAGAAGTAAAATAAAAGAACGTTTTTTGCGCCGTTTGCGCTTATCGCGCAAACGGCGTATTATAGTGTCATTATAATTTGTTAAACATTGAAACTCACCTTATCTTTGAACGTATGAACACCCTAACAATCTGTGATTTGAAAACTCACGTTCCCTATTCGTCTACAGTTATATAGACGCTTGGTTAAAGACTCGGTGCGGTTTCAAAAGAAACCGATATGAACCTAAAAATTGTCGTACTGTTACTTGCTGTTGCTGGCTTACTTGGCATTGCAATCGGCTATTTTCTTCGATATCTCGTTTCATTGGGACAGAAGGGATCTGTTGAACTTGAAATCAAAAGAAAGCTCCTAGAAGCACAGGAAGAAGCAAACCGTATTATTGAAAATGCCGAAAAAAAAGCAGAAGAGCGCATCCTTGAAGCCAGAGCTGAGGCAGATGAGCTTGATGGAAAGCTCAAAAAAACCGAAGACCGACTCATTAAAAAAGAGGAGTTACTTGATAAGCGTCAACAGGATCTTGATCACACTAGCGATGAGTTAAAAGTAAAAACAAAAGAAGTTGACGAATTACATTCTGAAGCAGAACAATTACGCGAAAAACGTGAAAAAAAACTACAAGAAATTTCCCATCTTTCTGAAGAAGAAGCAAAGGACCTATTCATCAAGGAAGTTAAAGAAAAATATGAAACTGATTTGATTGCGCGAATGCACAAACTAGAGATAGCCGGAAAAGAACAACTTGAGAAAAAAGCTCAAGATATTCTGGTTACATCCATACACCGACTCGGAAACAATGTCACTTCAGACATCATGTCGTCTTCTATAGACCTTCCTTCAGAGGATGTAAAAGGAAAAATCATCGGAAAAGAAGGACGAAATATTAAAACATTTGAGCGCGCTTCTGGAGTTGAAGTTGTAGTTGACGATACACCGGGGCTCATCATCCTCTCTTCTTTTGACCCTGTTCGTCGTGCTGTGGCAAAACTCGCTCTAGAGCGCCTCATCAAAGATGGTCGTATCCAACCTGCACGTATTGAAGAAGAAGTTGAAAAAGCACGACAAGAAATCAACAACATCATAAAAGAAAAAGGGGAACAGGCTGCATACGATACCGGCGTATTCAATCTTGATCCTCGTATAATCTCCATTCTTGGACGATTGCACTTCCGTACAAGTTATGGTCAGAATGTTTTGCAACACTCTGTTGAAATGGCTCATCTGGCGGGTATGCTAGCTGAAGAACTCAAAGCTGATGTTGCAGTTGCTAAAGCTGGAGCTTTAGTACACGACATCGGCAAAGCTGTTGACCATGAAATTCAGGGCACACACGTTGAAATCGGTCGTCGTATTTTGCAGAAATTTGGTGCTGACGAAGCAATCATCAAGGCGATGCAGGCTCATCACGAAGAATATCCGTTTGAAACATTGGAAAGCATAATTGTGCAAGTTGCAGATGCTGTGTCTGGATCACGCCCTGGTGCCCGTCGTGATACAGTTGAAAATTATCTCAAACGCTTAAACGATCTTGAAAACATCGCAATGTCATTTAGCGGTGTTGAAAAGGCATATGCTATTCAAGCTGGTCGTGAAATACGCATCTTCATTAACCCCGAACAAATAAGTGACATTGAAGCAAAAACTATGGCACGAGAAATCGCTAATAAGATAGAAGCAGAATTGAAATACCCTGGAGAAATTAAGGTAAATGTAATCCGCGAGAACCGTGTCATTGAATACGCGAGATAGAAAGTAAAAAAGAAGAAGGCCGGTGAACCCAGATGAGGTTCACCGGCTTTTTGCCAACTTCTACAGCATGGCAAGGGCAGAAGATGTCCACTCTTGGAGCGAGGTCTCAGAAAGCCGGAAGTACGGCGCCCCTACTATGCCCACACTCGATTCCCTTGACTTTCTCCTCAAACTTCTCTGTACCTCCTTTCGGGTTATCACACTTTCACAACAAGAAAGCTATCACCATTCTGAATACGAGTCCCAGTTTCATCAAAGAGATAATCGATCTCAATTTCTCTTGATGACCAGTACCCGGACTCGGCACTGCTAATATTCAGATACGGGAAGTATTCATGTTCACCCTTGGTAGAAAAGTGACTACCAAGAGAGAAGATGCGCCCATCTTTCGTAAGAGCTTCTGGATAAGTGGTGATAAACGACAGAAGCTCCTGAATATTTGCAAGTCTCCAGCCTCTGATGGGCCACCCAACAAGTTCTTGCTCTACAGCGCTCTTATCAATCAGCTTACCCCATGACTTACCATAGAATTTTCCTCTATGGAGTCTTGCGAGCAAGCCGACAACCTTGACCTTCTTTTTTGCTGGCTCGTGGGAGAAATGCTTTATGATGGTGCTGTGGTATTGTCCCCCCAATCTCGACTCGGAAAGCATCTGTTCAAGATTTTTTCTCATGTCAACGAGAAATGAGACGGGGAACTTGTTGAAATTTACCAGTCCTTGCAGTACCTCAGCCAACATGTGGGGGTGCTCTGCCCAACCAAGAATGATATCGTTTGGGATTTCCGGAAGTGCGTTAATAAGAACCGACACAAACTGCCTAACCACTTTCTGAGACACGTTGCCTCCTTTTCAAAGAACTTCTTGTGGAGTTGTTTCCTCCGTTCAGAACCCGCGACACGCTCGTGGGTTCTGAGAGAGGGGCGAACGTAGATCTCGCCCTTACTTACCTCTATCTTTTGAGGAGATGCGAGACTTCCTGTACCTTACGGTCAGGCAGAAAGTAATACCAGATTATCTTGTTCGTCCTCGCGTCGATCTCCGCGACGATAAACTTGGAACCTTTTGCCTCCTTCTCCTTCAGCAAGATTCTCATGGTCTATCTCCTCTCTGAGTAACACTAGGCGTAAGTGCCCGTGCTGTTCTTCTATGGCACAACAATACTCCTATTTTATAAATTTGTCATAAAATAATTCATTTTTTGTAAAGAAAAAATCTATTTTATTCTTTTTTTCTTTTAAAATAAGGAGATATTGTATAATTAAAAAGTGTAGTATATTATTACATTTATATGAAATCTGGCGGTATTTTAAACAAACTTGGGCTCTCATCCAATGAGGCAATCACTTATACTTCACTCATCGAGTTAGGGCCCTCTACAGTAGCCGATATTGCTAAAAAAACAGGATTACACCGCCCAACGATATACCAAGTTTTACCGAAATTACTTGAACGAGATCTTATTTCAACTACATCAAAAGGAAAACGTCGCTTATATGTTGCTGAATCTCCTGAAAAATTGCGAGCCCTTTCAAAAAATCTGCAACAAGAATTAGAGTCGTTTATACCCCATTTAAAAAGCATCTACTCATCTCGTGAAAAAAAGCCTCTTGTAAAATTTCTTGAAGGCAGAAAAGGTATAACTTCAATTCTTGATGATGTTGTAGAAACTCTACCTCATGGGTCTACTTTTTATCGATATGGTGCCATTCGAACCGCAGAGCGCACAGACAAATATCTGCCACCGCAGTATCGTGAGAGACGCGATAAAAAACAATTGGAGCGCCTTGTTATCACAAACGAAAGTATCGCTCGCGAGAAAAAAAAGCGTTTAGAACGTGAGATAAAAATTCTTCCAACAACAGACGGACTTTTCGATTATGATGTTACAGAAATAATGTATGGAGACAAAGTTGCATTTATTGACTACAACAGCGAAACCGTATTACTTATTGAAAATCCAAAAATTGCAGAATTTCAAAAAGCACTTTTTAAATCACTTTATAAACGTCTATGAAAACCGGAAGACCGATCCTGCAGGATCGGTCTTAAACACACATTGTCAGTCGTCGGTGGCAAACACCCACTCACCACTGATTTGAATTACGTGTCGCAAATCTCGACTGGCAATGACATAGTCGTAGCTCCTGATGAACCCGACCACATTATCGCCACCCAACACTTTTGGAGTGAGAGTAACTCTGTGTCCCAGGACAATCCCTCGGACCTTCTGCCCCGTGCTCTGGCAGAACACAGGGGTACCTGCTGGGAATGGCCTTTTTACAGTCAAAGCTTCTCCTCTCTTTTTTGTTGAGCCGTTTATTCGACTCTCCGCGTGTAGTTGTAACGTAACTCAGAGTTTTTGTCAACTTTTTCTATTACATATAAAAATACTGTCCCTATTGCTAAAAAAACGGCTTAATTGCTATACTCTCTAGTACGGTCGAAGCAAAACCATTATCAACCACTAGTGGTTACACATTTTATGAATAAAGCAGCACTCGTTGAGCGCATCGCAGAACGCCACGGAGTTACCAAGGCGGATGCAGAGCGCATCATTGAGACGGTCATTGACTCAATCACCTCAACTCTCAAAAGTGGAGGTGAAGTTGCGATCGCAGGTTTGGGAGCGTTTAAGGTTCGCGCGCGCGCAGCACGAACTGCACGCAACCCGCGCACCGGCGAGATGGTACAGGTTCCTGCAACAAAGGTTCCGAAGTTTACCGCCGCAAAAGCACTCAAAGAGGCAGTAAAATAGTTTCTTTGTCTCACATACAAAAAATCCGCCATAGGCGGATTTTTTGTGTCCTTATTTTTAATTTGCAATTATCTATAAATATTAATAGTATCAATCTGAGTATAGAGAGTTTTTATTTGTTATTTTTTTGCTACTATACTTTTGTTTCAATGGCGGGATTAGTTTAGTGGTAGAATGACTGCCTTCCAAGCAGTAGACGCCGGTCCGATTCCGGCATCCCGCACAACGTATGTCTTCCAAGTAGATGGAAGAGATTTGAATCAAAATTACGAAACTTATTACTAATAAACTACAAATATGAGTTTAGAAAATCCGTTCAGTGACAAATCTGAACAAGAGGGAAAAAAAACTGGAAAACCAGAGAAAGGTGAAGAAACTAAAAATCCTAAAGCTTTGTTTTTAACTTTTCTAGAAAAAGAACTTTCAAATATGGTAGAGTCCGGAAGAATTTCTAAAGAACGAGCTATAGAAAAAATGAACTCAGCTTTGCTTATTGAAACTGGATTTTCAGACAATCCAGCTTATGACGCCCTAATATTCTCGAAGGCTGGTGTAGCTGACGAGGAAGAATTATCTGAAATTTTCGATAGAAAAAATGCGGAGACGGAGTTGGTTTATCCAGAAAACTCCTTGGTAGATGATTCAATAGCAGATTTTATTAAAGTTACTGAATCCGCAAGACGCGCATACTACGAACGAATCGCAAAAGGAGTTTCAAAGGCAGAGAAGTTAGAGTTATTACAAGCTATTCTTTTCAACAGAAGAGTGCAGAGGTATTTTGAGAAAATCTTACCTAGAATTAAAGCCGGTGAAACAGTAGAAGAGATTATTGAAAAAGACAAAAATATAGTTGAGAAGCGAAAAAATATCACTGACAATGACGAAACTCTTAAATCTACGCTTAGATTGGCCGAAATTATAATCTTACACACAAAAGAAAAACAGTGATTAATATATTTTAGTATTCGTTAAATTGCCCGCGGTGCAATTTCAGTACTTTTGAAATTTTCTGTAGTGAGTTTCTCTGCTCCTGCTCAACTAAGAAAAATATATCTTAGATAATTTAATAGTGATGCGCATAAATCAAAAATCCCGGCAATGCCGGGATTTTTGCTTGAGGATAATATCCTCCATTCTGCGATTTACGCAGCAGGCTCTTCACCTTGGGGATTTTCAGCTGTTGCCGAATCACCCTCTACAGGCTGTGCCTGCGGTTCTACAGGCTCTGCCTGCGGATTTGTTTGCTGGTCGCTCATATGCAAGGTAAGTTAGCTGACAATTAAATCCGCAGAATGCGGATTTGTACTAAATATCATAACAAACAAGACGCTCTTGTCAATGCCGGTTATTCAAACCATTCTAAAAGTTTTTGTGACCTTGGAAGTATCATCAACAGAGCAAGAGGTGCGCCCCAATTGGCAAATCGTCCCAAAAAGTTCCATATCGGTTCTCCCACAAATACTTGAACAAAGACGGTAATAGTACTCCATATCGCCATCCATAAAACAACGATACGCACAGGCTTTACTAGTACGATAAGAGCAAAAATAATATCCATAATTCCGATAAGTGTCAGAATCTCCAATGCTGTACCATGTCCAACTGAAAGCACATCCTGAATCCAACCTGCCCAACTTTCTTTACCGTTGTAAGCAAGAAAACCATGGCCAAAAAATTCTCCTGCAATCGCTATTCGTAAGATCCATTCAGCTGTTTTTATACGAGACATAAATAGTATTGTATTTCATTTTAAAACTATTCCTATACAAACATATCAACACAGTAAACTCTTCTTTTTCGTGGTATAGTCTTTCAAGTGTCATTTTAAGCGAGAAGTTATTGTTATTTGTTTCGGGCTGTAGTATACCGGTAGTACGCATCCATGGGGTGGATGTAGACCGGGTTCAATTCCCGGCAGCCCGACTCCGCTAAAATCCGGGGCGTAGTATACCGGTAGTACGCCTGCTTTGGGAGCAGGTAGACCGAGTTCGATTCTCGGCGCCCCGACAAAACTTTTAAAGGACATTTTCAATGCAATTGATTTTTGCAATTTTGTCCTTTAGATTTATACGAACAGTTATAACATCTAACTGAAAAGATGTTTCTTGTGAAACTTTCCTTTCGAGGAGATAACTCTGCATTGCTCTGTTTAATCTGAGTATCTTTTCACGTGTAACATGTTCCTCAGGTCTTATTTTATGTGTTTCACGTGAAACTATTAATTCTTTTCTTCCCCATGAAACACTCTTTACTTCAATAAAATGAATCTTTCTTAGTTTTTGAGCAACAATATCTAATTCACCCCATTTTTTCCAATAATTTCTTTCTAATATTTTATATCCTTGTTTCATGAGAAACCGCACTGCAAGATCTTCTCCCATTTTTCCTATTTCTATATGTTTTGTTGTCATAAAAGAGAAAAACATTAAAACTCATTGAATTTTACTCTTGTATGTTTCACGTGAAACGTATTTTTACAAAATCCCTTATTTTTCAACGTTTTTTGAAGATAAAGGACTAAAGGACCACTGTCTTTTACACATATCCACGTCTTTATCCACATTTTACCCTTTAAATATGAAGTTTTCTTAAAGACTAAGGTTTTTGTCTTTTTATTAAGTTTTTTGAAAAACTAATTGCTATGCTCTTGGAAAAAAGACGGCATGCGATATACTCGAATTCAGGCGGGCATGGTTTAGTGGTAGAACGCGTCCTTGCCAAGGACGAGACGGGAGTCCGATTCTCCCTGCCCGCACTTTCATTAACAACCATGCTCCCGTGGTGAAATGGATATCACGACAGGCTTCGGACCTGTTGTTGGGGGTTCGAATCCCTCCGGGAGCACAGAAGGGAAACTGAATTACATACACTTTTATAAAAACTAGGGTTGTAAGTTTATCTATTTTAAACAAAGAGAAACTTAAATTCGAATTAAGATCTCTTAGATTTTTGGCTCCAAGGAATGCAAAATACTTAGCGATTTGTGATCGGATCCTCTACACTATTTGTATGAAACATATACCAAAAGAAGTTCGGAGTATTACCGCGATACTTCAACACAACGGGTACAAAGCGTATCTAGTTGGTGGATGCGTACGTGACATACTTCTAGGCGTAACTCCTAAGGATTGGGACGTGACGACTAATGCTACACCTGAACAGATACAGGAGCTTTTTCCTCACACGTTCTACGAAAACACGTTCGGCACTGTTGGTGTAGTTAATGACTTTGCTTCTGACGAAACACTCAAAACAATTGAAGTAACACCATTTAGGAAAGAGGGAGTATATAGTGATAATAGACGTCCTGATGAAGTGCAATTTGGCGCAACACTTGAAGAAGATCTTGCACGCAGAGATTTTACAATCAACGCACTTGCATATGATCCAACAGATGATGTACTTATTGACGCCTACGACGGAGAACAAGATTTACATAACAAGGTTATTCGCGCGGTAGGAAATCCAGAACAACGATTTAATGAGGACGCACTACGTATGATGCGTGCAGCGCGCCTTGCAACTGAACTTTCATTTACGTTAGAAGAGGCGACAGCAGAAGCAATACGGACTCACGCATCTGATTTAACTAAAATTTCAAATGAGCGCATCCGTGATGAATTTGTAAAAATACTCTTATCTAATAAGCCTTTTTTAGGACTTCAAATTTTACTCGAGCTAGGACTTCTTAAATACATCATTCCTGAGATAGAAGAGGGAATAGGAGTTGCACAAAACCAAGCACATTCTTATACGGTATTTGAACACATTGGAAGAACACTCCAGGCGGCGGCTGATAAAAAATTCTCTTTGGAACTCCGACTTGCAGCACTTTTTCACGACATTGCAAAACCTCACACTAAAGCCATGGATCCAAAGAAAAACGATTGGTCATTCCACGGACACGAGGTGTTGGGAAGTAAGATTACACGAAAGAGACTCCGCGAGTTGCGGTTTCCAAATGAAATTATAGAAACTGTAACAAAGCTCGTGCGTTGGCACATGTTTTTCTCTGATACTGAACAAATAACACACTCGGCAGTGCGCCGTCTTATCAGGAATGTAGGCGCAGAGAATGTTGAGAACATACTCAACCTTCGCGTATGTGACCGAATAGGGACAGGTCGTCCAAAAGAACAACCCTATCGCTTGCGTAAATATAAAGCAATGATAGACGAGGTTATGCGTGACCCTGTTTCTGTTTCAATGCTTGCTATTGATGGAGCTACACTTATGAAACTTATAAAGGAACGACCCGGGCCGCGCATCGGCTGGATTTTGCACGCACTGTTGGAAGAAGTATTGGACGAACCAAAACTAAATACGATGGAACATCTTGAAAAACGATCTCTTGAACTCGCAAAACTACTCGACCACGAACTTCGTGCACTTGGTGAAAAAGGAAAAATTGCAAAAGAGGAAGCGGAAGAACAAGAAGTAAAGAAAATTCGCTCGAAGCACCATGTAGTTTAAAATGTTATACCTAGGTTTAACCTTGGTAATATTACGGAAATGCAAAAAGCCGCCCCTTGGAGCAACCTGTGCAAATTATGCGGTGGTTTTAGCCCTTTGAAAGCGGCTTATTGGTGAAGAGAGTCCAGTAGACCTCTCCATTTATTTGAGGTAAAAGACAATGCCAGGCCATAGACCTGAGGTGCTTTTTGGAGCACTAAGCTCATAGGGTCTTGCAACCCGCAAAGCATGGGTGCGACCTGCAACAAATATCTTTTCATTCCCAAATTTTAAAGAACATATGCCGGGGAAGAACAAGGAGGTGTGGGGTATGAAGTTGTGGTTCTCCCTAACTCGGCTCTAAATAATATTCTAAAGGACATGATTTTCTTGTAAAGGACATTGAGGTGGATAACTCCATTCAATGTCTACCTTCAAAAACATCTCCTCGAGGTTAAACCTTGGTGAAAGATATCTCAAGTTCAATGGGGCAATGGTCGGAACCATAAATATCAGAAAGAATTTCTGACCTTTTTATATTTTTAAAGATATCTGGTGTTACAAAAAAATAATCTATTCTCCATCCAACATTTCTGCCTCGTGCTCGTGTTTTTTGATCCCAGTAAGTATAAGCATTTTCCGCTTTAGGATGGAGATTCCGAAATGTGTCAATAAATCCCTCAGCAACCACCTCGTCAACCCATGCGCGTTCTTCTGGCAAAAAACCAACGTGGTTCTCGTTCTCCTTAGGGCGCGCAATATCTATCTCCTTGTGCGCAACATTTACATCTCCGCAAAAAATAACACTCTTTTTTTCTCTCTTAAGCTTTTTAATATACGCTAAAAACACATTGTAAAACTCCAGCTTATAAGCAAGTTTTTCCGGTCCACCTCCACCATTTGGAAAATAAACATTTAAAAGCACAAAATCATCAAAAACAGCCTCAATAAGCCGTCCTTGGGTATTAAATTTGCTAGGCAACACGTCAAAAGATACTTTTTTTGGCTCTGTTTTTGTATACAAAGCAACACCGCTATATCCCTTTCGTTCTCTTGAAGAATTGAAATATGAATAATATCCAGCAGGTATACGGACATCATCTGGTAGCTGTTCTTTTTCCGCTTTTATCTCCTGTAAGCACACTATGTCGGGCTGACTCACTTCAATCCATGCCCAATTGCCTTTGTTGTACAAAGACCGCAAACCATTTACATTCCACGAGATTATCCTCATATCACACATACTAACATCTACGACTATACACAACCTACTGTGCACTTTATTTACGTATTGCTACACTAATACATAGCATTATTATCTTTAATATTTCATGTATATGAAAAACAGAACATGCAACATTGCGTCTGTAGCAAAAATCCTCGTTTTAATAGGAGCAATCAACTGGGGGCTTATTGGTATTGGAGGTTTTTTTGGTGCTAACTGGAATCTAGTGTATCTACTCATTGGATCATGGGCAACATGGCTTGAGTATATAATCTACATCATACTAGGTGTCGCTGGTGTAGTTATGCTAACAGGGTGCAAGTGTTGCATATGCAAAAAAGTTCATCCTGACACTCCAGATCCGCAAGCATAAAATTAAGCTCGCACCAAAAACCCCTCACAAAGAGGGGTTTTTGGTGCATTTTGTTTTTAAAAGATTTCCCCAGATATGTTTTTATATTTATGGCAAAAACGTTATGCTCTAAACATAACTTTTTATTACTAATCATCACCTTATGAACACAAAACGTTTTCTATTTTCTTTAGTAATCGTTAGTAGTTGTTTGGCTCTTTTTGTATCTGTTAATGAGTTAGATGCAAAAGGTCGTCCTTTTAAACCTCAATGCGAACTTTATAACTTAGGCCCTGTAACAGAAAGTGGGGGAACTACTATTTTGGGTTACGCAGTAACTGAACTTCCTACTTCTGTAACAATAACTCCTGCTGTTTCTGGTATTCCTCAACTGGGTACTCCAAATCCCGACAGGGTAGATCAAGAACAAGTGGGACAAATAGAAACTCTAGGAATAACAGAAACTACCAAGTTTGTAATGACAGTTAGAAATGCTCAGGGAAGTAGAACTTGTCATACTACTGTTTATTATAATCCTAAACCTAAAAATGGGTGGGATGTTTATTTAACTTCTAAAGATCCTGTGTTTAGAAGAACTGATATTCCTGGAGGGTTTGATAATTCAGGGGGTTATTTTCCTTTTATGGCAATACAGTGGCTTTCCGGAGGTTATTTTGTTGTAAGTGGTGAAGGTAATAGTACTTGTTGTGGGAGCATAGCGAAATTAAAACCTGATGTGCATGAATCGGGGGGTATGTATGGGTTTGATGAGAATGGAAAGTTTTTGGGAGTAAGAAATGTGGTATATGACACCTCTGGAGAAAGACTCGCGTGCTTTGAAGGTGGGGGATGTTTTGTTGGTTACTTAATTCATCCAACTGGTACAAACACTTTTGTTAGAGAATTAACTAGTAATGGTCCAGGGGTGGATCGATCTCCTATTCACTATAACTTGACTCCTTCTGGCTTCTCAATGTTGAGCAGGTTATTTTTTAATTTGTTTTCTTGGTTTAATTATTCTGACTTTTTTGGAGATCCAAATCCTCCTATTCCTTCTATGTTTACACACTTAGCAGTGGCTGATGGAAAAATATTTGGAGTAGGTTTTAGGTGTTATCACTCAAATTTCCCGCCTCTTGGTCCTGGATTACCTCCAGTGGATAAACAATGCGAATCCGCTCTTGAAATATATGATCTTAACTTTAATTTCTTAGGAAAATATAGTTATCCTATATCTTATAAACCTTCCTCTCCAAACAAAGGAGTTAGAACTGGTCCTACAATAATTCCTTTGGTAGGAATAGGCGACTATTTCCTGGGAATAGAAGGAGAAAAAAATGCATATATACAATTGGATGACGGAGCTAGCGGTGAGTTTATAATAAATAAAGGTAAAGGATTGTCTCTTAATGTATATAAATCTCCTACGTTAGATGAAATATCTAATCAATCTCCTATTCAAAAAATTCAAACTATTGAAAACCCAGAAAAAGCCACTATAGCGACAGTTACTTTTGCTTTTGATTCTTCAGATAAGAATCGTCTGGCTTTAATGTGGTACATTTCTCCTAGTAAAAAAATAGTGGAGATATATGAAGCTAGAGACAATGGTCTTGAGCGAACTAATCATTATGAATTAAAAAACAACGGCGTTTTTGTTGAAACTAAGATTTTACGAACACAAGCTGGGTTCGCTATTTCAGGAGATTATATAGCTTATGCTTATTGTTCTGATTCTAATTTCAATATTACAAATCCTGTGGCACAAAATGAATCTTGTAGATTGGTTGTTGAAAATATGAAAACAGGAAAAGAGTTAGCAGTAGAGCCTATACCTAGGGTAAGCCAATTTATAATTGATTCTCATTTCCCGACCGCACAAAGACCTGTGGCCATTTCTATGTCACCTAATGGGAAAATAATGGTTGCAGCCAGAGGACACGACGATTGGGGAAGCTTGTTCTTGTACCAAATAAAAGATTTTGATCCTCAACTCCCTGTTCAACCACCTCAACCTCCTCCTGTACCTTCTGGTACTGGAGATACTTCTAAAAACTATTTCTTTGGGTGTAAGATCCCTTCAAACCAAATATCTGAAGATGGATATACCTCTTTGCTTGAGTTCAATAGATGTGTCCTGCAAAACATCGCCACATACAAATGGTAATAACTGACTTAAAGATTTAATTTTTGAGATACAAAACCTTTGGATAGTCCAAAGGTTTTGTCTTTAAAAGATTTCCCCAGATATGTTTTATATTTATTGTAAAAACGTTATTCTTATAATGTATCTTTTAATTACCAATCATCACCTTATGAACACAAAACGTTTTATATTTTCTTTAGTAGCAGTTGCTTTGTTTGTTGCATGTGTCGTAATAACTCCTATATACACACAAGCACAAAGCGCCGGTCTTGTTATAGAACCAAGTGGCCCAGACCTAGAATTTAATGCTGGTAGCATTCAACAGTTCAGAGCTTATTACAATGGGGAAGATGTGACTAGTGAGGCCAAGTGGAGTGGTCCTACTAAATATTTTTCAACTGATAAAATGGGGACCCTATTAGCCCCTGGTTTATTTCGCCTATTACAGCCGCATCCCGATGTTCGTGTTGGAGCAAAATACAATGGAAAATCCGCTTCAGCATCATTTAAAATTGTGGGAGGATGGTTAACCGAAGATGGCTTTTTAAGGCCTGATGGTGCCTTATTGAAACCAGGAGAAACTGTGAAATTTGAGTTCATGTATAACCCAGAAAAATTTTGCACTCCAGAAGAGGATGAAAGAGATGAATGTTTTGATCCTGGTAGACAGTTAAAATATGGTATTTTACCTCCTCATGTTAAATCTCCTAAAAAAAACGTTGCGTCAAAAGCTCTTTGGGAATCCTCCAACCCAAGTGTATTAGAGCTAGTTTCACCAGGAGTTTTTAGAGCAGTTTCTGACGGCAAAGCAACCGTTAACGCAACGTATAATGATTATTCTCCTATCTACAAAGTAGAAGTGGTAGTGCAGACCCCTACAACAGGGCAATATGATGTTTCTCTTATACAGAAAGACCCGATTTTTACCAATGGTAAGGTATTTGTAGCTCACCACATAAATCAACACGACTTTTTTGGATCCATTCTTTCTATGATTGGATCTGACAATAAACGTTACTTCGTGGTGGGAGGATATTGTTCTATGGTTAACGTTAACTGGGGAGGAGGAGGAATGTACTTGTTTACCGATACAGGAGAATATGTTGGAAAAAGAGATATATGTATTGATGCACTCAATGGTGATTCTCCGGCTGTTTGTAAACACGACACTGGATGTCATGCGATTTATAAAACGTTTGATATTGGCAATGGGATGCTGGTTAGAGATATGGGAATATACTTAAATGAAGCTAACGCACGTCCATGGATTGCTTATAAAGTATCCTCCTTTGGTATAGAAATGATTTATCGTCCGTTTACTACACGACAAGGTCGCATACAATTGCCTCCCCTAGAAGTTGGGGATCCTATTGCAGCAAGACAGATAGCTTATGCAAATGACGTTCTTATTGACTTAGAGAGTATCAGTGAGGTGGGCGGCAAGTATGGTACTACTAATAAATTTTATTCCTTCTTTCCTAATGCTCGTGTAATCGCTACAGCTAACACAAATAAGCCGCCTCATAAAAGTCAGAACTATGGAGTTTATGGACCAAAGTATGTGCCGATTGCAGGAGTAGGGGAATATTTCTTAGCGTATCCTGAAAAATTTAAAGACATCTATGTATATCGGATGCCTTCACAGAATGAACTTATTTCCGGCAAAGACCCCGAACTTGTACAAACTCTTGAGATCGGAGAAATAAAGGCATATGCCGTTGACAGCCAAGATAGCACTAGGATAGCAATTGTTACAAGAGATGAAACTGATTTTGATGTTGGAAACGTAAGAATATATAAAGCGGGAGCTAAAGGGCTAACCCTTGAGCGTAATATCGGCTCAATTCCAATAGATTCTACTGTGCACATTAGTACCTCTCAAAGGTTGGCTTTGTCTGGCGAATATTTCGCATATGGTTTTTGCACCACTGATTCTAGAGGCTGGAGGGAGGATTGTAAAATAGAGGTACTAAAGAACGGCTCAAAATTAAGTGTCGAACCTTTACCTCTTAACAAATTTGGTAGAAAACAACGAGTACAAGGAATAGAAATTTCTCCAAGCGGAAACATGATGGTGGGAACAAGAGGTATGGGAACAGACGGGTGGACAAGTAACGGTATTAATTACGACCAATACTTGTACATGTACAAAATCAATGGTGCTACACCTCAACTTCCTGTTCAACCACCTCAACCTCCTCCTGTGCCTTCTGGTACTGGACCAGTGGGAGGGGGTAATTCTATAGACGTCGTCTTTGGATGTAAAACCCCTTCATTGGGTGCTTCATTAGAAGAAACCCTTGAGTTCAATCAGTGTGTGTTACGAAATCTCTCAAAATATAAGTGGTAATAACTGACTTAAAGATTTAATTTTTGAGATACAAAACCTTCGGACTTTCCGAAGGTTTTGTTTTTATTTCTTGCAAAAGAAACAATAATGTGCTATAGTTTCTCTGTGGGTTCGGGGCTCGCTTGAGCCCTATCATTTTTGTAAAAAGTTATCAAAGAGAGTATACTTTGCATACTATGGCATTAACGAAAAAGAAAAAAGAGCGAGTCATTCGCGAAGTCGCGCGTCATGACAGCGACACAGGTTCACCTGAAGTACAAATCGCAATTCTTTCAAAACGAATTGACGAGCTATCAAAACATCTAAAAGGGAACCGTAAAGACAAACATTCACGTCGAGGTCTTTTGGGATTAGTTGCTGATCGTCGCAAACATCTCGGCTATCTGAAAAAAAAGAATCCTGGTCTACACGCTGAGATTCTTAAGCAGATCAAAGAATAAACTTGTTCTTAAGGACTAGTCACAAAAGACATAACAAAAAACAAATTCGAAACCATAAACTTTAACGTTTAAAAATGTTTTGGTTTAGAATTTGAGTATTATTTCTAGTTTCAATATTCGCATTTCGAGTTTTTATACTATATATGAGCATAATAAAACAGAAGGCACAGCGCGTAGCCGTTTTTATTGACGCGCAAAATCTATATCACAGCGCACGCAACTTATATGGCGCACGTGTAAATTTCGGACAGATTATGAAAGATGCGGTCGGCGAACGACCGTTGGTACGTGCTATTGCGTACGTTATCTCCACCGAAGAGAGAAGTGAGAAAACATTTTTTGAAGCACTTGAAAAATCTGGCATTGAAACTAAAACAAAAGATCTACAAATTTTTGCCGGCGGGCAAAAAAAGGCCGACTGGGATGTAGGGCTTGCCATTGATGCAGTGAAGCTTGCACCAAAACTTGATGCTATTATTTTGGTATCAGGTGATGGCGATTTCGTCCCTCTCGTCAAATATCTACAACTCAACGAGGGTTGTCAGGTGGAAGTAGTGTCTTTCGGTCGATCAGCTTCAACAAAACTCATTGAGTCGGCAGATCATTTCACAGACCTAGATCAGGCACCTGGTAAATATCTACTAGGCCATCGCAAAACGCGCTCGCGCATAAAAAATAAATAGTCGTTCGTTGCATATTCAACACACCGCATCTTACTGATGCGGTGTGTTGCTTTTCATTGACAAAATGACAAAAAATTATAAAATAATAGTTGGACGCAACACCAACCAAGAGGAGTAAAAAAATGATTGAATACTGGGCTGATTTGTGGACCGCTGGCGGATTCTTGAATCGTCTGTGGGCTGGGATTCTGGCCTATTTCGCCATCGGGGCTGCCATCTTGTTCCCCGTGGCGCTCGTGTCCGACATCAGTCGGGCACTGAGCAACTGGAGGTATCCGGTCAAATGGCCGGACATGCCTCCGGTTGAAGAGGAGGATTTGTAACTCTCCTCCTTCCATAATATACCCTCCAGAGCCCCGCTTCCGAGCGGGGCTTTCGTCATTTTCTCGTTCTTTTTTATTTAAGTTTCATTTACACGTATGTAGAATGATTTTTACAACGCAAATCTTTCGTTTTTGTGGTATATTCTACTTATTACAGGGTAACTGCTCGCCTGTACATATACGGATTTGGAGTTTGCTTCAGATCTGCAATGTGCAGGGGAGCTCCTAAGAAAATGAAATCACAGGTTTTTGAAACTGAATTTGGTGGTAAAAAGCTTACCGCTACTTTTAACGATCTCGCATTACAAGCAAACGGCTCTTGCATCGTGTCGTATGGTAACACCACAGTTCTGGCAACTGCCGTTATGGGTTCTACCGAACGCGAAGGACTTGATTATTTCCCACTCACAGTTGATTACGAAGAAAAGTTTTATGCTGCAGGTGCGATTCTTGGAAGCAAATATGTTCGTCGTGAAGGACGGCCGACAGATGAAGCAATTCTATCGGGAAGGGCTGTAGATCGTACAATACGCCCTCTTTTTGATCCCCGTATGCGCGTTGAAGTGCAGGTAGTAATTACTGTGCTTTCCATAGGGGAGGATGACCCGGATGTTGTGTCGGTAATCGCTGCTTCACTTGCTCTTGCAACTTCCGATATACCATGGGCAGGACCCGTCGGGTCTGTTCGATTTGGGCTAGATACTGAAAAAAAATGGATCATAAATCCTTCATATAAAGAACGCGAATTAGGAATTCTAGACATACTTGTATGCGGACAAAATGGACTAATAAACATGATTGAAACTGGGGCACATCAAATTTCTGAAGAGACCATTTTGGAAGCATTGTCCAAAGCATCTACTGAAATTACAGCTCTTGAAGAATTCCAAAAAAACATAATAGAAAAAATCGGAAAAGATAAAAAGGTATTTTCATTCCAAAGCCTTTCACCTGAAGCACAAGAACTGTTTGTTTCAGAGATTGCGCCTAAACTTGAAAACGCGGTATTTACTGGTGTTTCAGGAGGAAAAGCCGTGGGTGAATTACATGAAACTTGGAATACTCTTCTAAAAGAACGATTGCCCGATGAAAATCGAGGAATTGCTGATTTATATTTTGAAGAACAAGTAGAAGCAACTTTTGACGCAGGTGTGCTTGCGGGAAGACGCCCTGATGGACGTGATTTTGATACAGTGCGTGAAATCTACGCACAAGCAGGAGGAGTGGCTCCAATGCTTCATGGCGCAGGTATCTTTTACCGAGGCGAAACACATATCTTTGCGGCACTAACTCTAGGCGGACCTGATGACATTCAAGAGCTTGAAGGAATGGAGATTCAAAGCAAAAAACATTTCATGCTCCACTATAACTTTCCGCCATATTCAACAGGTGAAACTGGACGCATGGGAGGTACAAATAGAAGAATGATCGGACATGGTGCTCTCGCCGAAAAAGCTCTTGCCCCTGTTATCCCACCAAAAGAAATATTCCCATACACTACACGCATAGTATCGGAAGTTATGTCGTCTAATGGTTCTTCATCAATGGGATCCGTTTGCGGGGGTACGTTAGCGCTTTTAGACGGAGGGGTACCTATATCCGCGCCTGTTGCGGGTATTGCTATGGGTGTAGTATTGGAAAATACAAAAGCCGAAAATAAAAATCCGAACTACAAGGTATTAACCGATATACAAGGCCCAGAAGATCATTATGGTGATATGGATTTCAAAGTAGCAGGTACTGCCACAGGAGTTACCGCTATGCAAATGGACGTAAAAGTAGCTGGAGTTCCTCTATATGTATTCCCCGAAGCATTTGAAAAAGCAAAGAAAGCGCGCCTACACATTCTAGAGAAAATCAAAAAAGCAATTCCTGAAGCTCGAGCTGAAATTTCTCCGCTTGCACCAAAAATTCTAGTAACAAAGATTAAGAAAGATCAAATAGGACTTGTAATAGGGAGTGGTGGTAAAACTGTAAATCAAATTCGCGACCTCACAGGAGCTGAAATTTCTATTGAAGAAGACGGCACTGTATTTGTTACGGGCAAAAACGGTTCAGCAGAGAAAGCACTCAAGTTAGTAGAAACCATCACGCGTGAGTTTCATGTGGGCGAGACGTTCCAAGGTGTTGTTACACGCATCGCAGAATTCGGAGCATTCGTACGACTTGACGAAGAAACTGGAATTTCAGGAGTAAAAGAGACAGAAGGGCTAGTGCACATATCTGAAATCGCTCCATTTAGAATTGAACGAGTTGAAGAAGTTCTCAAAGAAGGGGAAGTTGTTCCTGTCGTAATCAAAGAAATGGAGGAAGAGGGACGAATCCGGCTTTCCATCAAAGATGTTGACCCTGAGTTCGCATCACGCAAAGGCGTTCAACCGTTTAAGGGACCGCTCCCAGAGCGCCCAGAAAATGGTCCACGCAAGTTTGTAGGCGACCGTAACAAACATGGTGGTAGAGGTGGCTTCCGACACAACGGCCCACGACGCTAAGATCTTGTTCTTCTTCTTTGACTGGTTTTTAACGGCTTTTTTGATCCAATAATGTTTTTTGAATAAAAAGTATGAAAGAACTTCATGGTCACAATGAGGTTTCAGATGCAAACTTAAAAGATCCTTCACACGATAAGGAGCATACTCTGGATCAACTCTCTGATGAAGAAAAACAAAAAATCGAAGCACTTGCCAAAGAGATTATCGACGGACGAGCCCTTTACAACAGAAATGAACCTTTACTCCTTAGTAACAACATAAACACCATTATAGGTAATGATCGACAAAACATTATTACTGAACGCAAGACCGCCGCTGTCTCATTGTTTCTCAGATACCTATTTCTCGAAATCTCAAACTCATCATTGAACGACCACGAGAGAATAGAACTTCTCTCGCGCATAAATTCAAACCTTTTTTCGTACTCTCCCAATCTGTTAAATGAAGTTGGGATAGATGAACTCTTTCTCTTATCTTCCCGACTTAACAGAGATCCAATCTTGCGTGGATGGATAGGTCAACGTGTTGTCGGAGAGATAGTCTACGAGCTCAATTTTGCAAAAGAGGAATTGTTTGAGGATATTGTTGAACGAGTAACCAAACAGTCGCTCGATGAACAACTTGATGTAATACGGCAATGCACAACACTCGGTGCCAACGCTGCCGCACAGGGTTGGGCTGACAGAGCATTCGACAAAATACAAAAGATGCTCGAAGAAATAAATGAACATTCAGAAAGCCCTTTTATTAGCTATGCAATACAGCACGCACAAGCTAGACTCGACATTGAAAATGAATGGCCGAGTATGGGTATTGTTACGTATAGCGGAAACGATGCTGCGGGGCGTCTACCTGAAGAAATGGGCAGGGAAATCGTAGAATCGGACATACTCTTTAGAAATACTGTCGAGCCTCTCGGTGTGCCACCAGAGCGCAATCTTCGCCTCATCAAAATCGCTCGCGATGCAATTGGCGCATTCGACCGAACACTCATGCCTCAAATCATTGGTATCGGCCCAATAGAGAAGATAGACATCGAACACGCATCAGCACAGTCATTCGAACAACTCAATGTGGCATCGAACGGGTTCGATAGATGGGATGACTTCGATAATATACAACGCCTCAAATTACTTCTTTTTACCCGACAACAATTGATGTCTTGGGAACCATCACAAAAAACTCTCTCGAACCTGTTAGAAGTCTTAGGGAACATCGCAAACGTTGAAACGACAATTAAAGAAGAGGAACTGCGTATCCAGGAAAACGTTGAGAGTGCGTGTGAACAGATCTCTCGTGAATTTATCGAAACTGTTCGCGTGTTTATTGAAAAAATCCGGCAGGAAAACTCGATAACGGATGTCTCATTAAAATTTCACGATATAGCTCATGCATTGAATCCTGAAAACGAGCTCTCCCTCGAGCGTCGCTATAAAGAAGCATCACGAGCATGTCTTTACGCAAGCACACTTTTGGAAAACAAGTCTCTCCCAGAAAACATCTCACTTGAGCTTGCTCATCTCGCCGAGCTCGAGGACTCTGTACGCGACGCACTCATCAGCGAACACGACGCAAGAAGAACCGAACTTTTTGAATCACCCTATCTCAATGCGCTTCGCGAACGTCATACACAATTGATAACACAGGTTAGTACCACAATTAACGCACACAGCAAAGCCATTAGAACAGCATTTACCGAAGCGCTTGGTAAGCTAAAAGACAGTTTGGAAATTCCTCGCACCCCGATAACATTCTCTCGGGTTGATGATGTTCTCACTTGCACCTACATGCACCCAATAAGAACCAGCAACAACGAGAGCTCTCTCCTATTCCAGCACTTCATGCATCCACATTTTAAATCCTTCGTAAGTGAGGACCTCAATCTTAATCTCGATGAAGTAAGTCTTCGTTCACAAATGTTTCTTCTTCGTGCACTCTCGACGTACAATCACGAACGATATGCCAACTTCGTACAAACAATCCGCTCATACCGAGGAAATCGAATACTTCTTGCGGAAACATTTCTCGCACTCGAACAGGATTCTGGATTCGCAGAACAAATCGAGCGTCGTGTTCGAGAAAACAAATACGAATCCATTGACGAGGAGCTAGTACATTTCGGGGAAATCGCACATGCTATAGATCGTGTCGAAACATACTTAAACAACACATTCAAACACATCACAGAACGTAAACCAGATGTAATTCAGACTCTGCGCTCACGTATTCTTGAACGCGCCCGAAGGCGACTCATTGATACAGACATCGGTAAAGCTCTCAAACAAAACTCCGTTGAAACCGAACTCTTTGTTTCAACATTTAAATCGTTGATACAACACGGTGAGCACATCGATTTGCGAGACATACAAGATGTTTCTTTTGAAAGCAGTTTCATCAAAGATCTTAGTGAGGAAGACATATCTCTCATGCGCGCTATTTATGCGCAAAATTATGCCGACACGCCCGAACTTCAACAAGCTCTCTTGAAAAAATTTGATGAAATCGTTAACAAAGAAAGGAACTTAACAAATACTGGGTATCCGACAAATCGTTTCTACACTCTTAAACATAAAGGTAGGGTAGTTGCTTTCTGTAGATTTGAGGATGGTGCAAACAACGAGACCTACTTTGGCTCTTTCAACGTCGACCCGGCATATCAGCACAACGCCCTCGGTCAAGTATTTCTTGATGAAGCTATAAAGATAGAATCTCAATGGAGCACTATTATTGCCGAGTGTGATATCACTTCACCAATTACCATGCACTACATAGAAATGGGATTCATTGGAGAAGAGTATTACGAATACGCAGGAGCCCCGGTGCTAAAAATACGGTACCAGCCAAATGTTCCTGGCTTTGGAGCACACATGCCACGTGAGGAGATAGTTCGGCAAAGAAAGAATAATGGGGAAGAAACACTCAAAAGAAAAACGTTCATACATTCTACAAATAACCCAAAAGAATTACCTTGGACCTATTTAGATGAAGGGGAGAAATTAACCAGATTTTTCAAGTCAGGTGACAAATACTACGCTGTCTTTGAGCCGATTCTTGAAAAACAAAGCGCAATTATTGTGTGATTTTCTTCGGCTCCAATGTCTTCCACACAAACTCAAATATCTCCTTTTGCATAGTATAGACATGCGGGTCTTCGATGATGATCCCTACCATCGACTCTGGCTTCAATGTTAGAAAAGAAACTTTATTGTCATATATTTGCACAATTGTGCCCGTAGATTTTCCATCCCAAGGCATTAATCGTAGATCGGTCACCGAAACATGGTATTTATCCGACATAGAACGATTTTCCGGGGTATCAAATAAAATACCGCGCTTTTTAATACCGAGTTTTTCACGTTTTTTTACATAATTTTCATTTACATCAGGAATATACTTCATAATTGCCTCAAGATCGGCAAACGTCATAATCTCCTCCTTCGCATACAACGAATCATCAAGAACCTCTTCCATCCCTTTCTTGCCTTCAAAGAACCGCACGTTTGGTTTGCCGGAAAAAAGATTAAACTTGCTTGAAAATGCGCCAAGTTGAGCTTCAAGTTGAGTCCGAGCTTCAAAAATACTTTCCTCGCGAATTGCTAGGAGCTCGCGGAGCTTCCCAGGATGTACCGGAGAGAACAATGCAACTGACCCTTTCTCATCATGCTTTTCAACCAACTCTCGCACGACAAGCCCGTCGAGCGCTTTATACACCATACCTCGCTTAAGAGGGGATTTATCCGTTATTTTTCGAGCTGTTGATGGACCTATTTCAAGGAGTATTTGGTATATCAACCATTCTTCTTTTGTGAGACCAAGAGCTTCAAAAATAGATGTTTCCATACAAGAAAATTAGTTTTTAATCAATCTGTCATAGATTTATAACAAAAATTACCTAAAAACACAATATCTACTTATCCACAGTCATATTTTGAGTACAGATTCAAAATTTTATGCCACAGATACTTGACATTTCATTATTGAATGATATACTGTTAGCATAAAATGTTCTTTGAGATAGTCAGTGGTTTCGCTCCCGCTCTCTGATCCGCCTTCAGCGGACGGTGCCCTACAGCCGGTAAGTGTAGGAAAGAGGAGAGAGTGGGGGAATGAGCCCACTGAATATCTGTTTGCAGATGAGGGCTCTGTGGCACGTCGCGACAGCAAACTCGCCTACGACCATTGGAGCTATGTCTGAAAGGCCTATGCCTCATCAACCGTTCTTCTAGTAAGGAGATCGGCTGGAGATGAAAAACTAAACCCGTTTCGTCTTCAGAAATCTCCTTGCTACTTTACATCCACGCCACAAGAGGAGACGTGGGTAGAGGAGAGAGTAAGGTGGATGTAGTTTGACAATAAAATATAGAGTTTCTCCTAAGAAACCGTTTCATTTCAGGTTTTTGTTAGAAACTTGAAATGAAACGGTTTCATAAAAAGGCCCAAACTATCTCGGGCAGAAAGGAGAAGAAAATGAAATTTACCAGAAATTTCCAGGAAGTGCCGGAGGCACTTCCTGGGGTCGCCGGCGCCTTCGGGCGCCAGCGACCCATCGATCCGTCTGTCGGCAACGTGTGTCGCCGGCAAACATGGTGTCGACGAGGGCTACAGGCCCTCGTCAACATAGCCAAGGACACCTTCGAGAAAACCACGGGAGTTCGTCTCCCGTGGAATCTCTCCACCCACGGACCATGGGTGGGGTATATGTTTTACGCCTCCCATGAAGAGAGGCGTGAGGAAATGGTCCGCGCTTCTGCCCGGATTTCTGGATGGCTGCGCGCAGCAACCAAATTCCCCAACCTCGTGCGCTTCATCCAGCGCACAGGGGCGGGCAGTAGAGGAATGAACTCACTACATCGATACTTCGATTTCTATGGAATACCGGCGAGATACTCGCCGGGAGCTCTTGCACGGCTACTCCCGAAAGTTCGCCGGCGGGCGAACGAAATCCTGAAGCCTTACGGGCTTCAGGTCTCTAACAACTCGATAGCAGCAGTTTTAAGGCGAAATCAAAGACGGGTGGGCAAGATTTCCATAGAAGCAGCCGCCCACTCTATCTTCTTGTCTATCATTCGACAAGGAGAATGCGATCTCTATCCGTGGGGTTGGTGGGAAGACTGCCCCACAATCGTTAGAGAGAAAGTGATTTCAATCCTCTCTCTTGGGAGGGGGTTGGAGAAATTCACCACTGCAACACCGGCAGTAAAGAGCTGGGTTCTCTCCCGCATAAATGCGGGAGAGTTCTCCAATCTGCGAGAAGCACTAGCCGCCTCCGCGCGGCTAGTGCCAGATTCAACGGATGGGGTCGATCTTATGATCGATCCCACCCTCAGCACTCGGCGCCTAGGCGTCGAGTGCAAAGTAGGATGGAACCGCGAAGGTGAATTAGTAACCCTCGCGGTTCAGGTGGGTACATCCCGTACCCACCACCAGGAGTGGGGGAAGAGGTGTTTCCCCCCACATCAGCAGGTCATAGAAAGAAACGCCATCTCCGCCTGGCGACGTCAGGCGGAGATGGAACGCCAGAATAGTGCTCTCCTCTCGACATTCGAGAAGGACGAGGTAGAGCACCTCGTCCTTCTCGAGGATTCGTTTTCGGCCGGCAATTGTCGGCCGGGGACAATGTCATGGCTTAACAGCCATGGCTGGCACGGACGACAATTCGTTCGTGCCAGAGAACTTGTTCTGCATGCACACGATAGTCGCGTGCAGAACGTCCTGAATGCGGCAGCACGCCGTGTTCAGGCGATGAAAAAGGGTTAGGGTTAAGGGGGCTCTCACGAGCCCCCACCTTCCTCGGATGTGTGTCCGAGCTGATGAGTCCAAAAGGACGAAAAGGTGATTGTCGGAAATCTGTGAGTTAATACAGGTGTTTTTGGTGGGCGCGATATATCGCGCCCAACACGATATTATGGTGGGTGCACAAATCTCTCTCCTCTTGATATCGCGCTTATCAACACTGCATGTGTTATAACTCGCAGATTTCTGGCAATCACGCCAGAAAAAAGAAAGGGGAGGGGAGATGAAAATATTGAACTCGTTCTCTCTCAACATGGTCGCGGGGTTCCCCGCGACCATGGATGTGAGAGAGATCTCCCTTCAGGAGGCACAAGCCCTCCTGAAGGGAGAAGGGCTGATGTCGGCAGTAGGTCATGCCGACACCGCCACCGTCTTAGGCGGGCTCCTCGGTTTCGAGGTGCCCGCAAACAGAACCACCGTCTCGCTCCAAAAGGGCGAGACGGCAGTCGTGGGCCAGTACATCGGCCCACGGCTCCCTGAGGGAGCCACCGAGCTCCCCCAGGGAGCTCGAATCGTCTGGTTGCTCGTCACCGTACGGTGATGGGCGACTGGACATCGTCGTCGCGAGAGT
>JAPXOG010000005.1:0-37249 GCA_033811555.1 Minisyncoccota bacterium | reverse complement strand
CCTTTAGGTATAGACAATACCTTAGGATGGAGAGTATATTTTGGAACTTGAAAAAAAGCGATACACAGAGACACTATACCTACAATAACAACAATAAAATACGTGCGTCGCATAACTATATCGGCAAGTTCATAGGAGGTTCCGCCTTCTGCGATTCTATGCGTGCAAACGTGGGTGTTGCCACAGTACCACCAGGAAAGTGGTAAATAGTAGCCAATTCTTCTGAGTTAAGCACATAATGATTTCTCTTAAAAGGTGGATGGAAATAACTACGCAATCGATAAGCCTCAAACATTTCTCGCTTCATACGTGCCACACGCCATCCAAACGGATCTTGAATATCGTAATCAAAACTTGTTCCATTTACTTTCTTGAAACCATTTAAATGTTGAGTGTTGTATTGTGCAAATACCCCATTCAAAGCTCCTTTATTACTCTTATTAAAATACTCTTGTTCTGCTAAATAAATGGTCCTTATTCCAACATCAAATGGCAATTTTGTAATACTACGTTCCAGAGCAGTAATCATATCTTTCTCCACGTCAGTTAACTGAACCATACCAAATTCTTCATCTTTTCCACTTTTAATTTTGCGTTTTTTGATTATAGAATCCACCTCTTTCTTCACATCATCTTTCCATTGATCCGTTTTTTCAAAATGTTCTTTTATTTTTTTACCCACATCGAAGACATCCTCAAATGAGGAAAATAAGCTAAACAAAGACCCCTTCTTGCTATCTTCTTTTTTATGTGCACGAACTATTATTTGTATCCAAGCCTGTTCCCCCTTTCCAAGTCCACCTAGATACTCCAACACGGGGGCCATTGGATCTATCTTGTATTCTTCCTTAGGATCTTTATCTAACTTATAATCTACATATGTTTTAATAGGGTATGGATCTGCCTTACTCAATACAAACTCCGCGGCAGAAATGTCTGCTTTATCTGGATCATATAAAAATGCGAGAGTGTAATCGGACACTTCAACAACTTCAGTCATCGGATACTGCGCATAAATGCTGTTTTGTATTGACTTCACGCTATCTCTCCATGTCCAAATAAAAAATTTAACTCGCCCCTCAAGAGATACGAGCTCCAAAGAAAACCACGGACGCACTCCTCCGAGCCAATATCTATCTTTCCAAGTTCCTTCTCCTCCTGTGGCAAACAATGCATTTAACACCATCTCCATTGCAAGTGGAGACTTATCAATTTCTTTAGGTAGACGAATTTCCAATAGTACAGGTTCTTTTTTGGAAAGAAACAACGCACGACGATACCGCATCCATGATTTCCATCCAGCAAACACAAAAAAAACTGGTGCCCAGTATGGGGCAAAGCGGAAAAAAATAACGATGATACCCCACGCCGATACAAACGATGTGCGAATTGATTCTAGAAAAGCTTCCATACACCTCCATACTACCACAACCGCTCCATAAGAATGTATTTCAATAGTGTTTTATTCTATGCAAGTGAATAGGTTCCATCTTGGTTCCTCACAAAATACTTCGAATCTTGAAGATTTACAACAATTGTGTTTGGTTTAACATATCTCTCTTTAAGAACCTTTTCTACTATTTGATCACGAGAAAGTGGTTGATACTCAGAAAGGATTTTTTTGATAACATCTCGCACAACTCCTTCAACATATCCCCATTCAGAAAGTGCATACAAACCACGCCCAACAAGCACCAAACGTTTATCTTTTATAAGTTCATTGTGCGTAGTGGCAACATGAGCCTTTTTTTGAAACAATTCGTTTATACGATTACTTACTTCTGAGAAATGCAGAGGTGATCCGTGGTTACGAATTGCCAAGTATGCATAATCACGAATACCTTTAGGAGTTACATTCGGCGATTCTGCATGACCCCATTCACCCAACGGATTACTACCGATTTTTTTTGAAAGAGTCAGCCAGCGACGAGCCACTTCTTCATTACGATACTCTTCCGTAATATCTTTCAAAGGATCTAGAAATGAAGAGATAATATCATGTTCTGACAAAAGTTCTTCATCAGGAAGAGATGAATATAATTTCTGAAGGGCATCTTCAACTATGTTTGCTATATTACCGTCAACATACCATCTGTGATAAAAACTATCATCTTCTTTTCGTTTCTCAAATAAATGACCCACTACTAACATGAAGTATACATGATTTTGCACACTTAAATCACTTGAAATGTGTTCAAGAAAATTTTTTTCACTTGCAATCCCTCCATAAAACAAGATCTCCTCTTTAATCTCCAAAAATGATCCGACTTCCTTTTCATATGCTTCGGATTTTCTGATACTTGCTATTGCGTAATTTTCAATTTGTCGAACACGCTCACGTGTAATACCATACTGCTCACCTATTGCCTCTAGTGTCATTCGCTTGCTACTATCTCCAAGTCCATATCGCTTCGTCAACACATCACGAGCACGATCAGAAAGCGTACCAAGAAGACGTTTATTGACCTGTTTTGGATTAAATGAAAACGCAGAACCTGCGCGTGGAACAGTCGTGCCTTTTTTATATACTTTTGACATACCCACGTATTATTAAATCGTTATTATAAGAATGAATGTATCATTATAAGAGATAGTAGTCAAGACTAGCGCAAGACGATACTTAGTATACGGTCGGGGACGAAAACAACCTTCAAAGGTTGTGCATCCCCAACATAACCTGAAAGCTTTTTATCCTTACGTACCAACGAAAAAACTTCATCTTGGCTAATCCCAGGAAATCCTAGAACCTTACCCCTAACCTTACCGTTAACCTGTATTATAACATATATTTCTTTTTTGACAAGTGCTTCCTTCTCATATTTCGGCCAAGGCTCTTCATGCACTGAGTGTTTATGGCCTAAACGCTCCCAAAGTTCTTCTGCAAGAAAAGGTGCGAATGGAGCAAGTAAGCACACAAACATCTCAAACCCTTCTTTCGAAACTGTTGTTTCTTTTTCCAATTCATTACAGCAAATCATAAGCTGACTGACTGCTGTGTTCATAGAAAGAGATTCTATATCCTCCCCCACTTTCTTTATTGTGGAATGAATCACAGTTCTAATTGCATCTGACATAGGCACTTCCGCAACACGAGTGGATACACGAACTATACGTTCCAGGAATCGTCTTGTTCCTACGAGACCATCAGTTGACCAAGCTATTGCTTGTTCAAACGGACCCATAAACATTTCATACACTCGCATAGCATCAGCACCAAAACGATCAACTATATCATCTGGGTTGATTACATTGCCGAAGCTCTTGCTCATTTTCCTTCCATCCTCTGCAAGAATAAGACCATGGCTTGTTCGTTTTGAATATGGCTCATTTGTTGGAACTACTCCTATATCATATAGAAACTTATGCCAAAAGCGCGAATATAAAAGATGCAGAGTTGTATGTTCCATACCGCCGTTATACCAATCAACTGGTAACCAGTATCTAAATTTATTCTGAATTTCGGAACTTGAGATCTGTTTAAAGATCGGATCCTGCGATTTAAGATTTTCACTAATGCAATATGAGATGTAATACCACGAAGATCCTGCCCAGTTCGGCATCACATCTGTCTCTCGTTTTGCTTCTCCTCCACACTTAGGACAAGTTGTATTAACCCATTTGGAAACATTAGCTAGAGGAGATTCTCCTGTCTCAGTGGGTTCGTATTTTTCAACTTCTGGTAGGACCACAGGCAACTCTTCTTCAGGAACCGTAACCCACCCACACTTTTCACAATAAATCATCGGAATAGGTTCTCCCCAATATCGTTGACGCGAAAATACCCAATCACGGAGTTTATATGAAGTTTTCATTTCTCCGCCTACAAATTTAGTTATTTTTTCCTTCGCTTCTTGTGATTGCATTCCAGAATACACACCTGAATTAACCAGCTCCCCTTCTCCTGTGTATAAACCACTACCATCTCCACCAGATACAACCTCTATAATCGGTAATTTGAACTTTTTCGCAAAATCAAAATCCCTCTCGTCATGTGCAGGAACCGCCATTATGGCGCCCGTCCCATATTGAGAAAGAACATAATCAGCTATAAAAACAGGCAGAGTTTCTTTATTAGCAGGATTAATTGCCAACACCCCGTCAAGAAGAACTCCTGTTTTTTCTTTTGTTTCATCAGTACGCTCTATCTCAGTTTTTACGCGTGCCTGTGCTTGATATGCGCGCACTTCATCTATATTTTTAATGAGTGCCTCAAGCTTCTTCACAAGAGAATGCTCTGGAGATAAAACTAGATAAGTTGCACCAAAAAGCGTGTCTGGTCTAGTAGTAAATACACGAATCTTTTCATCCGTTTCTTTTATAACGAAATCTATTTCTGCACCACGAGACGGTCCTATCCAGTTACGTTGCCCCACCTTAGCAGCTTCTATGTACTCAACTGTATCAAGATCATCGTATAGGCGTTGAGCATATTTCGTAATCGCAAGCATCCATTGTTCTTTCTCTTTTTTCTCAATAGGAGAAAACCCACATCTTTCACACGCACCGCCCACTACCTCTTCATTAGCCAAACCTATTTTACATTTAGGACACCAGTTGATATAAGTTTTTGCTTTATATGCTAAACCGTGTTTAAACAATTGAACAAAAATCCATTGAGTCCATTTGTAATACTCTGGATCCGTAGTGTTTACTTCACGCGACCAATCAAAAGAAATTCCGAGCATTTGTATCTGCTTTCGAAACGTGTCAGTATTTTCTTTAGTTACCTCTTTCGGATCCTTTCCTGTCTTTATAGCGTAATTCTCTGTTGGAAGCCCAAAAGCATCCCAACCAATAGGGTACAGAACATTGTATCCCTCCATACGACGCTTACGTGACACTATATCAAGCGCAATATACGGTCGCGGATGTCCAACATGCAAACCAGCTCCAGATGGATACGGAAACTCAACAAGTGCATAGTATTTAGGCTTATCACTCGCATCATCTGCTCGCCACGGCTGTTTCTCTTCCCAGCGATTGCGCCACTTTTGTTCTATCTCTTTGTGATCATATCCTTCCATGTGAGAACATATTACACCACATAAACGCAATACAAAAATGATCTATCCATTTATGATCAAACGAACTGTAAGTAAGCTTTATCGTACAGGTTACTGTGTCTTTATAGGGTACTGCTTAGGATCAATACTTCGCTCAAAACATGTCCTACCAACTCCATGTTTGAACATTTGCATTTCTGGATACATCAAACTGTTATTGTTTTCATCAGTGCTTTGCAAGCTAAATACCGCACACACCTCAAAAGTGAGCGACGAGGCATTCTTTATTGTGTACTCATACGATTCCTGTGTTTCAGGGTCTACTGGAGCTTTATACATCGCAATATCATCCTGAAGGGCATCTAATGTTTCTGGTAATTTTCCGTGAAGCTGATAATAATCGGTAACACTCCACAAAATATTTTGTAAATCGTTAACGCGCGATTCGTCAAAACGACGTGATCGAATTTCTGAAGGCGAACCCACGAGAACTATACCTGCAATAATGGACACCACAACACCAACCACAGCAACAATCATTATCGTACGGTTAACGCGTGTATCTCCTGACGATGCACGTCTCACATCATAGAAATAATATGAGAATATGGCACTTGCTACTGCAAAAACGGAAACCATTTTCCAAATAAACCGCGCTGTTATTTCTCCGCCGAGATATGTGTGAACAAGAGCTACTAGATCTCCTGCAAGCACCACACCTGCCAAAAAAAGTGTAAAGTAAATAAACCACTTGCGCACCAATAACTGATACTTGTTTTTGTCACGAGATATATCTTTTCGTATAAGCCACGACAAAATAATAAAAATAGGAAACGCAACAATCAAAACAGAGATTGCAAACTGCATACCGCTCACTGCCCACATAGCTGAGTAATACGGGTTCAATAAATCTGGAAGTGCGATATTTATAATGTTAAACAAAAGTGCTAGAAGCGCCCCAGCAGACGCATAAAGAGAAACCGCAACGCCTAGATATAAGAAGAAATCCTTAGGCATTGTTTTTGGCTTGTCCACGGTTGTATCCATAAGTGATAGTTATTTTATAATATGTGTAAGTATACTATTTTTTTGGTCACCGTGCTTGCTATTGACTTTTACACCCACAAGGAGTAGCATAATTTGTAGGACCGCTCCGCCGGAGCGGTCGGGTAGGACCAGGAGTAGGTCTCGTGCTGTGCTCGTCGACTTGTTTACAGGACTGTAAACATGCGATCGAGTCAGCTTGAGATTCGAAACTAGGTCAACCCAAACGTGCGCCGGGCTCGAAGAGTTCGGCGCTTTTTCTTTTTTTAATTTAATTCTACAAGATTCTCTTAGTTACAATTTTATACTCTATAATAATTTACCTAGAAATACTTTCTCCATTATTTCTGGTAAATTTAACTTTTTAGGATCACCTTCTGCGACAACCTTGCCTTTGTCAAGAACATACATTTTGTCAGAAATCTCAATCAATGATTTTATATTATGCTCTACAACTACAATTGCCATTTTACGTCTCTGGTTTATTTCTCTTATTTTTTTAAAAACCTCTTTTACTACATTTGGGGCAAGACCGAGCGATGGTTCATCTAGCAGAAGTATTTTGGGGTCTGTCATAAGTCCTCTGGCAATGGCTAACATTTGCTGTTGACCTCCTGATAAAGTACCAGATTTTTCTTTAATTTTGTTTTTTAAGACAGGAAATAGTTCAAGAACATCGTTTATCTTCTCATTTCTCTCGTCTCTTGATAATATAAATCCTCCAATTTCTAAATTTTCTAATACAGTAAGATGTCGAAATACTCGACGACCTTGAGGTACAAAAGAGATTCCTAGTTTTACTACTTCATGAGACAAAGGAACAATTATCTGGCCTTCTAAGTAAACCCTTCCTAAGTCAGATTCTGCTAGACCAAATATAACCTTAAGAAGAGTTGATTTACCGGCTCCATTTGGCCCCATTAGAGCGACAACTTCACCTTCTTCTACTTCGATAGAAACTCCATCAAGCGCTATAACTCCATCATAATGTACATGAATATCCTCTAACTTTAACAATGCCTCTTTCATATTATTCGCCTAGATATGCTTCTATCACATCTGCCCTGGACAATACGTCTTTTGGTTTTCCTTCAGCTAGCAGTTCACCTGAATCTAAAACGTAAAGATAGTCTGATAACATTCGAATCAATTCCATATTGTGTTCAATTAGCACAACAGCTTTTCCTTGTTCTCTAAGTTCTTGTATGGCCGACAAAACAATTTTTACCATTTCAGGAAACAACCCTGCAAATGGTTCGTCAAATAACACAATCTTTAAATCACTAATCCCATTATGATCCAATGCAGTAACACGAGCTATTTCAAGCAGTTTGCGTTGCCCATATGATAAATTTTTAGCAAGTTCATCTTTTTTTTCCCAGAGGCCCACTTTCTTCAACGAAGATTCCGCCTTCTCTAAATGAAAAGAAGTATGTTTTTCAAAAAAGGACTTCCCAATTCTTCTATCAGTTAAAACTACTAGTATATTATCGATTACTGACATCTGCTCAAATAATCTCACCTCCTGAAACGTACGTGTCATACCAAAAGACAGTGTTTGATACGAATGAATTTTAACCAGAGTTTCTCCTGAAATAATCACCTCCCCTCCTTCGAAAGGAATCAGCCCTGAAAGAACATTAACTAGAGTTGATTTTCCTGATCCATTTGGTCCAATGATTCCTGTAATATATCCTTGTTCAAAATTGATCGTTAATTTATTAACTGCGTAAAATCCATCAAAATGCTTCCTTAAATCCTTTGTTAACAAAATAGCCATTTATTTTCAACTAGAAGAGTTACGTACAGTCATTATTTTAATTTTCTGTACTAAAATACACCTATGCACGACGCTCAGAACAAACCAACTACAACAAACATCTCCTTGTTCTCAATAATCCACTCTCTGTTCATTCTCAACCTATAAATATTTTTTATCTAATCTTTTATTAAAAATTAAACAAGGTCGTGGTCCCTGATTTAATCAGATAATAATCCAGCGATGAGGTGAGTACACGGTTTTTAAATCCTGCTCCAATTATTGCACCAGCATCACTTGTTCGATTATTAAACGATTTAACTGTACACGACACATTTGATTTACAAGAAATTATCGCTTCTGCAAGATTAACTATCCCTTCATACGCATATCCGGCAGGAATAAGGTCTGAACTTGGGCTATCCGGATATTTTTCTTTATAGAAGTTTACGAAATCAGGATTGACTCTTGCATCAAAATATAAACTTCCTTCTAGATTATTTATACCAATAGTATCAATTATATTTTGAGTAAGTGCATCATCGTGCCCACTTAAAACTGGTAAGTTCATTCCTAGATCTTTCATTTGCTTTATCCAAGCAAGTGAAGGTCCCTCGTAAGTCATTCCTATGATAGCCCCTGCCCCGAAACTTTTTATCTGTAAAAGTATGCTACGAAAATCATTGTCTTTTGGAAGATTTTCAAGCAATAGAATATTTTCATGTGGAATATACTTCTCAAGAGCGACCGCACAAGACGGTGCTGTATCAGGAAACTGATTAAGTATAGCTACCTTACTAATACCACTACTTTTTAGATATTTACCAAAGAATTCACAAGGACCTGTATATGATAAAAACCCTTTTATTGCATTATCAAAATTAGATACGACCTTATCGTTAAAAGCTCCATAGTAATAAATTTTTTCTGCATTTTTTACTACTGGCGCTACTGAAGAGCTAGGACCTGAAAGTTCAACATAAATCGCATCTGCCTTATTAATCGATAATAATTTTTGGGCTGCAGATACAGATTCTTTAGGGTCGGATTTTCCATCCTCGATTAAAATTTTAAGTGTTCCGTTACCAAATTTTTTGTCTATGGTCTCCTGTGCCAATAAAATTCCACGTTGAACTGGTTCTCCCCAGTATGCTGCAGTACCAGTCAGAGGTATTACTGCTCCAATATTATAAGAGGTATTAGTCTGATTGTTATTCTTCGCAGTAATTAAAACAATAACTACCAAAACTATTAAAACCCCTACAAGGATTATTTTTTTGTTTCTCATATAAAAGTTTTTACTATTAATAGATTCCTATTTTATAATAAATACTCAATTTGTAAAGTTCAAAATTTATATTCACCCACCAAACCCTGGGGTCTATATAGCATAAGCAGTATTAGAATAAGACCATACGCTGCCTGTCTTATTTGAGCGGCTATTTCAGATGGAAATCCTACAAATCGTAAAATCTCTGGGAGCAAAACCAAGCAAACAGCCCCAATAATTGCTCCTCTACGATTGGCTAGTCCTCCCAGAATGATTATAGAAAGAACAAAAATCGATTCAGTTAATGTGAATGATGAAGGGTCGACAAAAGTTATATAACTTGCAAAGAGTGAACCAGCAACAGATGCAAGCATAGCTCCAATCACAAAAATAGACATTTTGAACCAAAGTGTATGATAACCAAAAACAGATATAACTTCTTCATCTTCCCGAATAGCTCTAAGCACTCGTCCAAAAGAGGACTTAGATATAAAATAATAGATTCCAAAAATTATCAGAAAAATAACAATAGATAAAATCAAAAATGAGAGGTTGTTAGAAAAGGAAAATGTAAATAAATTTGGACGAGAAATTCCAGGAATTCCTAAAGGACCTCCAGTAAGCGACTGCCAATTAAGTAAAATTGTATAAACGATTACATTAAATCCAAACGAGCCCAGCGCATAATAATCCCCTTTAAATTTTGAAAGCACAAGTCCAATTACTAGACCACTAACTCCCGCTATGATCATTCCGAAAATTATAGATAAAAAGAAATTTATATTAAGATTCGTTAAGAGTATTGCTGTAGTATATGCTCCAATTCCGTAAAATGCGGCTTGAGTCACACTAAGGAGTCCTGTTAGTCCAACTACCAAATCCAAGGAGAGACCTAGAATTGCATAAATCGAAATTAATATTAGAAGATGTATTAAATATTCCATATTATCTTTTCAATACCCCTTGTGGTCTGAATAAAAGGAAAACGATTAGAACTGAAAAGGCGACAGCATCCTTCCATTCTCCGGAAATTTTCCATATCCCAAAGTTTTCGATAAATGCAAGCAGGAAAGCCCCCAGTACACTGCCGTACACATTCCCTATTCCACCAATTATAGAGGCAACCATGCCTTTCAAAAGAAACGATAGACCCATCATCGGCTCAACCCCAGTATCAAATCCAATTAGAATACCCGCGAGACCCCCTATGGCTGAACCAATGAAAAAAACCCATCCAATTATATTGTTAGTATTGATTCCGACTATTCTAGAGACTTCCTCATCATCTCCTATAGCTTTTATCGTTTTTCCAAACAACGAACAACGAAAAACGGTGGCTATGAGCACCATGACTGCAATTCCCAGAATAAACGTGACTAATTGAGTTTGTGTTATAACTCCTCCAAAAATACTTATAGGGTTAGAGCTATTTTTTAAAGAAAGTACATGGAATTGACTTGTAAAAAATATTGCTATTATCGCCTGGATAGTCGTTAGAACACCTAAAGATGCTACAAGCAAAACCATGTTTGAAGATTTTCTAGATCTTAGTGTGGAATATATTAAACGATATACAACAAACCCCACTAGACCCGCAATAAAGATACCGAGTGGGATCGAGATATAAAGATTAAATCCAAGGGTTCTATAAAAAAATAATACTGAATACCCTCCTATTGCAATAAATGATCCATAACCTAAGTCAAAAAATTTTGTTGTTCCATAGATAAGATTGAAACCTAGGGCAATCATTGTATATATTGCTCCCGCAATAATACTATTCAATATAAGCTGAGGAACAATATCCATACTATTCATTAAGCATTTTGTTTATTTTCATAATTCATACTGCTTATTACGTTTTCTATGTTTAAAGCTCTATAGGACCTCCTTATTCAAATATTCCTCATCACCACCCTCATCTGTAGCATCAATTGCTCGATAATCTTTAGCCATTTCTTCCACTTCTTTTGTATCAAAATAAATATCGAATCGCGGGTCAAATTTCCAAACCACTGTTCTTTTCGGAATAAACTGATCTGCAAATAACCCAACGCCTTCAATTTTACTTTTACCTATCTTAGGTTTGACTATTAGCATAAAATTATTGTATCTGATTTTCCTTAAATCTTAAATTCAATTACATCTCCATCGCGAACGATATACTCCTTACCTACGGTTGCCACCAATCCTTTTTCACGTGCTCGCGCATACGAACCTGATTCAATAAGATCTTGCCAAAACACTACCTCTGCACGAATAAATTTGTGTTCAAAATCAGTATGAATTGAAGACCCTGCCTGAGGCGCTGTTGAACCACGACGAGTTGTCCATGCCCGTGTTTCTTTTTCTCCTGTTGTAAGAAACGTTATGAGGTCAAGTATTTTATACCCTGCAATAATCAAGTCATCTATGCCTCCGCGCACAGAAAGCTCTTTTCGTATAGAGTCTCGTTCCTCAACATCAAAAGTATTGAGTTCTCCTTCGGTGTTAGCGTCTACAACTACATACTCTGCTTTTATCTTTTCAAAAAATTCCATTAACTCTTCCCAACGAGCATCCTGTAACTCATCAAGATTCTGTCCTCCAGATTTAGTGTTAAGAACGTATAGCATTTTCTTCATCGTTAAAAGAGTCAACTTACGCACTTCAGCTATTTCTTCATCGGTAAGTTGCGCATGTGATGCAAAAGAACCTCCTTCAAGAGCCTCCTTAACCTTTAATAGACCCGCCTGTTCATTTTTTGCGTGTTTATCTCCTGCCCGAACTTCTTTTTCAACCGAATGTAAGCGTTTAGTTACCGATTGTAAATCAGCCAATACTAGCTCAAGATTAACAACTTCAATATCACGCATCGGGTTAACAGAACCAGAAACATGCAGAATATCAGAGTCTTCAAAAATCCTCACAACATGAGTAATTGCATCTACCTCTCGTATATGTGAAAGAAATTGATTACCAAGCCCTTGCCCTACTGAGGCACCTGCTACAAGCCCTGCGATGTCAACAAACTGAACTACAGCTGGAATAGTCTGGGCAGATTTTGAAAGATCCGAAAGAGCTTCAAGTCGTGGATCTGGAACACGAACAATGCCAACTGAAGGATCAATCGTACAAAACGGGTAGTTTGCGGCTGGAACGCTTTGTTTAGTCAGCGCATTAAAAAGTGTAGATTTACCGACATTTGGAAGACCAACTATTCCTAACGATAGTGACATACGCGCGCATTATACTTCAAAGAAACTCTATTTGCTAAAACAAAACCGCCCGTGTTTGTAAGGCGGTTTTGTTACATAAAAATATAGATTTAGTTTGCAGGAGCTTCAACAGGAGCTTCAACTTCCACCTCTATTTCTGTCTCAACAGTCGGAGTATCAGTTGCAACGTTATTCTCGACAATCGCATCTTCAATCGGCGGAACCTCGTCTCGACGGTTTTTGAAGTAGAGAACTCCTGCCAGAATGAGAAGCACAACGATTATAAGAACCGTCACTCCCACACCTCCTTTTTTGTAATTTTCCATAACAAAAAATTATCACTTATAAAGATGACTTTTCGCGAACTACCGCAAAATGACACCATTTGAGTGCATTATAGCATACTGAGCATTTCACTGTAAAAACAAGACGTCCTCGCCAATTTGGCGAGGACGTCTCTAACCTGACATTCTAAAATCTATTATGCCTCTCTCTGTTCTTTATCAAATGCGTACGTCCCTCCTATGCGGAGCATGCTTCGAGAACGAACTATATCTAGAACACGAGTAAGTGCAAGTCGAACAGACGTATAAGCAGAATCATATCTTTCGTCAACACCCAGTAGCAATTCGGAAACTATCGCCTCCAAATCACGATTACTGAGATGGTATGTAATCTCTGCAACATGTGGATCTACCGATATATCTTCTGATCCTTCAAGACGTGCCCTGTGCGCATTATCAAGTTCAGCAACAACTTTACGTACAAAGTCCGATACTGGCTGGTTCTGTGCCTTAAGCATTCGCATAAATGCAAACACATGCTTGTCTTCACCTCGCACTATCCATTCAATAAATAGAGGAACCATCGTAAGGATAGAAATGAATAGTGATTCGCGAACCCGTGTAGCATCAAGAACTAGCCATCCGTCTTCGCGTGGGTACCGTGTTTTTGCTACCTCAATAACCTGCGTAAGACGCTCTATTGATTTAACTTCATCGTTTTCACCTGCTGCCACGATAAGTTTAATACCATCGTCTGAAATAAGTACCTGAGAAGAACGAGCTACGCCCTGTAGTCTAGCAACTGATACGTTGTTTTTCTTGTGATGTTCCGCCATCTCTGCTACTCGATTCTGGCGCACTACTGATCCAACGGAAACCGGTGCTGTAGCAACTGGCAAATTATCTGGTGTAGTTGGAGTTGTTAACTGTTCTTGAGTAGATATATCATCTGCGTACGCATATTCATCATATGATGCAAATGCTTCGTCTACAGGTGGTGCTATCGTTTCTTCATAAAGGATTCGTGCCTCTTCTTGCTGTGCAGTACTTGTTGTAGAGCTATCTATATGAACATCTTCTGTGTGGACTTCGACTATTCTACGTCGAGCAAAAAGATATACTGCACCTCCAGAGAGCGCTACCAGTCCAATCATAAACAGCGCGATCTGCAGAATACTTGTGCCAAGACCTGTATAAGGAATTTGCGTGAGTGAAACAGAGGCTCCTAAGATTTCGGGATTTGAGAAAAGAGTTACTTTAGGTCGGCGTCGTGAACTACTACCACCTCCTCCACCCCCTCCGCCTCCATCATCATCATCGTCGTCATCGTCATCATCGCCTCCGCCTATATCATTGTTAGTGATGCGGCAAACTTTATTGTCACCAGGAGCAAGAGTGATGGTTCCATCAGCAGCACAATCTCCTGACCAATCAGATGCTGTGTATCCGGGAAGCTGTACTTCATATACCTTGTACTTTCCTGGAGCAAATTTATTCGGTTCGCCACTTCGTACCAAAACTTCATCTAGTAGACTTCGTCCTAATACTCGTTCTTTGGTTACAAACAACTTGAAATCTCCCACAACAGCCGTACCTCCATCATCGTTGATAACCGTCTTTATAACAGTAAGCACTGCTGCATTAGGAATTACAGGATCGTCATTGTTAGTGATGTGACAAGTTTTATTATCACCAGGAGCAAGCGTAATTGTTCCATCTGCAGCACAATCTCCTGACCAATCAGATGCTGTGTATCCTGGAATCTGATCTTCACGTGCTTTGTATGTGCCTGGTTGAATATTCTGAGATACTCCACTGACAAATTTGATGTCATTTGCGTACAAGTTGAAATCGCTAACTACTGCAGTTCCTCCGTTGTCATTTATGACGTGCTTAACGAGTTTTAGGGTTGCTACTCTTGGTGGAATTACAGGATTGTCATTGTTAGTTATACGGCAAACTTTATTGTCACCAGGAGCAAGAGTGATGGTTCCGTCTGCTGCACAGTCTCCTGACCAATCAGATGCTGTGTATCCAGGAAGCTGTACTTCATATACCTTGTACTTTCCTGGAGCAAATTTATTCGGTTCACCACTTCGTACAAGAACATCACCTCGAAGGCTACGCCCTTGAGTTACAAACAACTTGAAATCTCCTACTACAGCAGTACCCCCATCATCATTGATAACCGTCTTTATAACAGTAAGCACTGCTGCATTTGGAATCTCAGGATTGTCATTGTTAGTGATGTGGCAAGTTTTGTTGTCACCAGGGGCAAGTGTGATTGTTCCATCAGCAGCACAGTCTCCTGACCAATCAGATGCTGTGTATCCGGGAAGTTGATCTTCACGTGCTTTGTATGTACCTGGTTGAATATTCTGAGCTACTCCACTTACAAACTTGATGTCATTTGCGTACAAGTTGAAATCGCTAACTACTGCAGTTCCTCCGTTGTCATTTATGACGTGCTTAACGAGTTTTAGGGATGCAGTTTGAGGGCCAGTCGTACCACACAAAGGCAAATCCATATCTATAAGCCAATCTAGAATATGCAAGTCCGGATAGGTAATGCCATCAAAGTTGGGATTTGTGGTCGGAATAAAAGGCCCTTCAAATAATTCTACTTGATATGCGCATTCAGGTAAATCAGGCAAATTTACCATAAGAGTTCTAGATTGTCCTGGTTGCAGAATTTGCCACTCACTGGCAAAAAGTTTTTGAGTTTGTACAAACAATGGCATTTCTGGATCAAAAACTTCGTAAGAAGCAAAATTTACTCTATAAACACAAGAATCAGAAAAGTTCTTTACAGAAATTTTAGCTATATTTCCTTCTACTATTATTCTAGGATTATTAAAAGGATCAAAAACTCCGCCGTCTAGAGCTCGAAGATCATTCCAAGGTTCACAGACAGTTACAGTTGTGCATAGTGGCAAATCCATTTTTACTAACCAATCGAAAATACGAAGGTCAGGGTAAGTAACACCGTCAAAGTTCGGATTAGTAGTTGGAATAAAAGGTCCTTCAAATAAATCAACTTGAAATGCACATTCAGGAAGGTCTACGGAAAGCGTTTGCGTCTGTCCTGGTTGAATGGTTATCCATGTGCTATCAAAAAGTTTTTGTGTTTGTACAAACAATGGCATTTCTGGATCAAAGACTTCATAAGAAGCTAGATTAATACGATAACTACAAGAATCAGAAAAGTTCTTTACAGAAATGCTTGCAGAATTGCCGTCTATAACAACACGAGGATTGCTGTACGGATCAAATGGACTACCATCTGGGGCACGAAGATCAGACCACGGGTCTAGCTGACATTCAGATTGAGTCCCAGCAGAAGAACCAGAACCATACGATATCCTACCTTCACCAGACGACACTGCTATGAGTTCGCTTGTTGTATCTCCTTCTGTTCTAGTACTTGCGTCTTGTGCGCCAACATTCCCAGCGATTATCGCACCAACTACAAGAAATACACCTAAAATAACTGCGGCGGTTTTTGGCATGCGATATAGGTTTTCGTATGTGGTTGTTTTCATAATTATTATTTTTACTTTCTTATATTAATCGCCCTTCTATTATACTATTTATTAATGTATAAGTCAATACCCTAATATATTGTTATTACAGAGCATAACTACCTATAAAATCTGCTTCAACGACATATCGCTCTTCTTTAGCGCCAAATGAGTTACATGTTGTAAGGGTCAACTTTTTCTTTCCTGTAGCAAACGATACCAGTGATTCTTGAGCATCAACCAAAGTTACGTTAGTAACACGATAAACGTATTCATCAGTGGATGATTGCACCCGTATCAAATCACCTTTTTTCGCATTTCGCAGACCATTGAAAGCTTTAAACGCTTCATTTTGAACAACACGAAATCCCGTAGAGTGTCCGAATAAAAACATATTGCTTTCGTCGTTTAAGTCACCTGAGAGAGGGTGACGCACAACTCCCTGCAAAAGAGCAGCGTCTAGAGTAGCTATATCAGAACTTAATGGGTTTACAACAACTGTATCGATACCTAGGCGCTCAACAATAACACGTTCTGGAAGTGCACTTTTCAACTCTGTAACCTTCTCTTCCTGTTTAGGTAGTGGTTTCTGCATCTCTGCAAATACAGTTGGTGACTCATCACGTTCGATTTTCGGCACAATTCCAAGCGACAAAGAAATCCCAAACAACACGGTAAATACTCCGAACCACAAAGAACCCACAAGCACTGGATGTGTTTTACACATATGCACAAAATCGCTCACAATTCCCGTATTTTTTTGATGCGTGTAAGTATTCATGGTTAAAACTGTATATGCGATTATTTTTCAATTATTACAATTCCTTTGTGTATGTTATTTGCCTCATTGCTTTCATGAACCTTATTTTTAGGATCTACAACAATGCGATATTCATCATGAGTAGCTTTACGAATGCTGTCAAAACCGATGGTATATTCAATCCTATCTCCAGGGAAAAGAGTCTGTTGTTTATCCGACTTGTATGTATAAGACGGTGAAGTAGGCAAGTCTACTGAAAACTCCCAAGTTCCACTCTCTTTTGTTCCAAGATTTACCACTAGGAAACGTAATGCTCCGCGCTTTCCTGAAGGTAAATTGTAAGGAATCTTGTCTAACTCAGTAAAAACCCCGGTCTTTTGATCAACTAGACCATATCCAAGAACGCGCACAAACAGGTCAGGAGAACCATTTGGATCAGAGAACGGCTGTGTTACAACAGGCACCATTGTGTGCTGTTGAGGAACTTGCACGTTGGTATTCGTATTATGTGGAATTGTAGTAGCTCCTTCTGGAGTTTTCGTAACAACTTCCGTGCTTGTGGCAGTATCAAAATACTCACTTTGAACTAACAATTTAGCTTCACCTGAAACAGATGCGAACAATTGACCAGCTCGTGTAAATGTAATCTTTACTGGTATCTCAGCAACACTAGGAACTGAACCTATAGCCACAAATCCAATCTCGGTTTCATTTTCTTTAATCGGAACTTCAGTATTGCAGAAAATAGTTTTCTGCATTCCTTCATCCCGACGAGCAAGAAACACACCGCCCTGACACTCATACGAAAAAGTGTATGTACCATCGCTGGTATTACCTCGATGCTCCCAAACAAGAGTAAACGGCTTGTTCACTGCAATCTGACTATCAACCGTTCCTATCACTATTCGTTCAGTAGGAACAAATACTGACCGGATACCTGATACTGCGTTTGCAAGAAATGCATTCACGTTCGGAAAAAGACTTAATCCTCGAATACCAACCCAAATAATTGCCACTATAACGGTAATACCGCCGATGACCGTAAGTGCCATACGAACGCTGTCTTTCACTATTTTCTTTTTTGGTGCTGATAGAAGTTCCATATGCTATATATTATTTATACCTATAAATTATTATTATTTTGAAAAACAAATAAACGTGGCTTTGTTAAGCCGCTCTAAAAGAACCTTATGGTGTATGTGTCTATTATATATTATAAAAACACTTCTGTCAATTCCCCTACGCGAGCATAAAATAATATCGTTTTAGAAGCTATCTTCAAAAGAGTTATCTATATATCAACGTTTGCTAACCTAGCGTTGCTTTGAATAAAAGACTTACGTGAAGGTACATCGGTTCCCATCAAAACGTCGAATATACGATCCGCCTCCTGAGCATCTTCCACCATCACTTGTTTTAGTACACGATTTTCTGGATCCATCGTTGTTTCCCAAAGCTCTTCGGCGTTCATTTCTCCAAGTCCTTTATATCGTTGAATGGAGAGTTTCATTGCTCTTGTGTCGCTCTTTTTTTTCTCTATGTTTTCTTCTTCATCTTCGATACCAACTTCGTCTTCAGTTTCTTCAGTGTTTATTTGTTCTGTGGTTTCTTCTACTGTGGAAATATCTATTCCTTCTTTTTTTAAAAACGTCGTCTTTTCCTCTTCAGTATAAAAGTACAGAACTTCTTTACCGCGCTTCACTTTATACAATGGAGGTTGTGCAATATAGAGAAATCCTCCGTCAATTACAGGGCGAAAGTAACGGAAAAACAATGTTAGCAAAAGCGTTCTAATATGCGCGCCATCAACATCAGCGTCCGTTGCAATTACTATTTTATGATAACGAAGTTTAGAGAGATTGAATGTGTCTCCAATCGCCGTTCCAAGAGCAACAACTAAGTTTTTTATCTGCTCAGATGAAAGCATACGATCAAGTCGTGCGCGCTCTACGTTAAGAATTTTTCCACGCAAAGGCAGTATTGCTTGTGTCCTTCGATCTCGACCGGTCTTTGCTGTACCTCCCGCAGACTCTCCTTCTACTATAAAAATTTCAGACTCTGTCGCATCTTTTGTCTGACAGTCAGCGAGTTTTCCAGGAAGCGTCATACCATCAAGTGCTCCTTTGCGTAAAATACTGTCCTTTGCCGCCTTTGCAGCTTTTCGTGCACGTAACGCTAATACTACTTTATTTATAATCGCCTTCGCCTCATCTGGTTTCTCTTCAAGAAACATACCAAAAGCCTCGCCGAACACCGTCTCAACGGCTCCACGCGCCTCAACTGACCCCAATTTTGATTTTGTCTGTCCTTCAAACTGAATTTCTCGAAGCTTCACAGATACAACTGCAGTCAATCCTTCTAAGACATCTTCTCCTGAAAACGGGCCTTCAGATTCTTTCAGTATGCCTTCTTTCTTTGCATAAGCATTAAGAGTTCGTGTAAGTGCAGTTTTAAAACCAGTTATATGCATACCACCCTCCGAGTTGTATATATTATTAGCGAATGCAAAAATCTGATCTGTGACATCGTCACCATATTGCAATGCTACCTCTACCTGTACATCCTCGTGTTTCTTTTCAACATAAAAAATTGTCTTGTGTATTGTTTTTTCATATTCGTTTTGATGACGGATAAAAGAAACAAGTCCTCCTTCAAAATAAAATGTCATCGACGGTGCCTCCAATCCTGCTTCTCGTACGTACATAATATCGTCAAGGTCTGGGCTTACCTCTACTTCTCGCGCATCTATGACAGTTATACGAAGACCACGAACAAGATATGCTTGCTGTCGCATATGCTGAACAATTTTTTCCCAACTATATTTTATTTCTGGAAAAATCTGTGGATCCGCCTCAAACAATACTGCCGTTCCATGAGCGGGTGAACTGCCGAGTTTTTTAGTTTTTGATTTAGGTTTTCCGCGCTGATATTCTTGCATGTACCTGCTACCGTCACGCCAAACATCAACTCGCACATATTGTGAAAGTGCATTAACTACTGAGACACCAACCCCATGAAGACCACCAGATATTTTGTATCCTTCTCCTCCAAATTTCCCTCCAGCATGAAGCGTCGTCATAATTGTTTCAAGCGCAGACACTTTAGTCTGTTTATGTACATCAACTGGTATTCCGCGCCCATTATCAATCACACGCACACGATTACCTGGTAACAACGCTATTTCAATATCGTCAGCAAAACCGCCCATCGCTTCATCACGCGAGTTATCAAATACTTCCCATATAAGGTGGTGCAGACCTTCCGTGCTTGTTGTACCAATGTACATACCTGGACGTTTCCGAACAGGATCAAGACCTTCCAAAACAGTAATATCTTGAGCGGTATATCCGTTTGAAATGTTCTTTTTTTCTTCTTTTTTATTCTTTGCCATTGTATTTAGAAAATAAAAAATCGCTCATCAACGCATATAGAGTATAGCAAAAACCCCTTGAAAAACAAGGGGTTTTTGTAAATCACAAGCACAAAACTCTCTTATTCATTAACCAAAAAATCTTCACAAATATGTCTTGAAAATGCTCTTCAAAAATAGGATGGAAAACTAAGCGCCCTCAATATATACGAAAAAATATTCAATGAATTATCTGGAGATAGACTTTACTATATTGATTATTTATCTAAGCACTACAAATACGTTATTAGATAATTACACGGTTTTATCGATTACTTGAACAGTAAAAACCATGAATATTCTATTCTCTTTTTTATTTTTATCGTACCTGCCAACCTTCTTGAGCATCAAGAAGAACAGTTACTTTCTCCATGATATCGTTTATCTCATGGTCAGTTAGTGTCTTCTCACGTGACTGAAACACAAGATGATAAGCGTAAGAAGTTCTTCCATCTTTTGTAAACGTGTCAAACAAATCTGCACGCACCAGTAAATCTCCTGCACTTTTTTGAACCATTTCTAAAACTGTATGAGAATCACCTTTTCCATCAGCAACCCATACCGCTATGTCACGAAGAACATGTGGGTACGATGATGGCGCAACATAAACAACTCCAGGAGCAACTCCTGCTAAATCCGTGCTCCACAATTTTTTCCCAGAAATCGCCCTTTCAATGTCAAACTCAAATGTCTCATCCCCTATTTGCACATCAAGATTAATTCCAAGTACTCTCTCAAGCGCCTCTTTCGCTTCAAGTAATTTTTCTTTTGAACGAGAATCTCTATTTTTAGAATCAAGTGAACGAACTCCTACGCACACATGAACACGCTCTTCATTACTGTGAAACACAGTGCCTATCTCATACAGTAAAACACTTTGCAAACCCAAAAATGAAGCGTGATATTCTCCTTTTTCCAGATCGTCGGCTATACCTCCTGCAAGAGTTTCTCGTAAATAAGCCTTATCCTGAGACAACGGGTTAGACAATAATACTTTGCCAACATCTCGAAATGAGTATGAATACACTTCAAGAAACCCAAGATTGCCAAGAGTTTTCCTTATTATTTCTGAACAAAGAAACACTTCATTACTCTCTGGGACCAACTCACGAGGTGGCAATTGTTTAGCTGGTATATTTTTGTACCCATATACACGTCCTATCTCTTCAAAGATGTCGGAAGGCAAACGCAAATCAAGACGTGTATAAGGAATAGTTACCGCAAACCGCGATTCATTACTATGCACAACTCTTCTGTACCACTTTTCTTTACTAAAACCTTTGCTTTCATACAAAAGTTCTTCAACAACTTCTCCTGCACTAGATGAAGCATGTATTACCTTTCCGTCACCAACATACACTCCAACATGATCGACACCATGCCCAATATCTGTACCTGGAAGAAACTCTAGAGTCTGTGTTCGTATAGATTCATCCTGTACTATTGTATCTAGAACTCGAGAATACATAACTCCATCTTGTTTTTGTACAACTCCAGTATTTGTAAACACAAAATCTCCAGGAAGAGCGTCTTTTTCATCAACGTGGTCAAGATATGCAAACTGATCTATAGCTATACGAGCAATGCCAAATGAATATCCTGCTTCAATAGCACACCATGATGTTAATGAAGAACAATTGAAACTCTCTGGAGTATCAAATCGTATACGGGCAAGGCGCTTATACTGTGCTCCAATAGCGCTACGCGCGCAATCTACAATTTTAGCGCGCGGATCTCTTACAATTTCAAATTCAAACCCAAACCGTTGCAGAATGCGAGCTACTTCTTCGTCAGAAAGTTGTGTTCCTAGAAGTGCGTTAACTTCAGAAGAAGAAAATCCCACAATATATGGGAGTTTCGGCATTTGTCGTTGCACATACGAATACGCGATTTGCTTACCTCCAGCCACCTCAAGAATAAGTTCAATAAGTGTTTGCATAGCTTGCGCTGGAAGTTCATCTGGAATTTCATTCTCAAAACGCTGTGAAGCATCTGTGCGAATTTTCAGAATCTGAGATGCTTTGCGCGTCAGTGATGGATGAAACTTCGCCGACTCCAATACGATGTCTGTCGTTGCATTATCCACTTCTGCATGTGCACCACCTTTTATTCCTGCGATAGCAAGAGGCTCCTCAGACGATGCATCCGTTATAAGTTGTATTCGTTCGGAAAGCTCTATCTCTTCACCACCAAGAATATGTATTCGTTCTCCTGCTCGTGCCATACGCACACGAAGAGAGACAATGCCGTCACGTAAACTTAGTTTTCCTGTGTCAAAAGCATGCAAAGGCTGACCTAACTCATGCATCACAAAATTTGTAGCATCCACTACATTATTAATTGAACGCTGTCCTATGGTTTCAAGACGCTTAACCAACCAATCAGGAGAAGGACCTACTGTGATACCAGATATGCGTGCCGCATGGTATACAGGGCATGCATTACTGTCATCTACAACCACAGAAAGATCTCCTATGCAAACACATGAATTCTTCTGATCTAAAAGTGGGTCTCGCTTCATTGGAATATCCAATAAAACCGAAAGCTCCTTTGCGATACCTCTATGTGAAAGGCAATCATGAGCTCGGTTTGGTAGCACGTTCACATCAAATACCACATCATTTCCAATACCCTCTACATCCTCAACCTCAAACGCTCCGAAAGTAAGTACCTGCTTGATATCCTCCGCATCAGGAAGCGGAGTTTCAAAAAATGTCTGAAGCCATGATAGAGAAACCTTCATATATTTATTTGGAAGGAAACTGAGATGTCAAACGAATATCACCGTCATGGAAAACTCGTATGTCATCTATACCCCACCGCAACATACACAACCGCTCTATACCTCCACCAAAAGCAAAACCACGATATTTCTTCGAGTTAATTCCTGCGTTATTAAGAACGTATGGATGCACCATTCCTGCTCCAAATACTTCAATCCATCGATCGCGAAGTTTCTGTGGCGCACTCTCCCCCGACATACGCATATCTACTTCAACTGACGGTTCTGTAAAACCAAAAAAGCTTGGGCGTAATCGAACTTCAACTGCACTGTCGAAAAATTCAGAAAAAAATGTCTCTAAAACCCACTTGAGATGCGCAAGAGTTGTGTCTTCAGAAACTACTAATCCTTCCAACTGATAAAACTGTGCTTCATGAGTCATGTCAGTTGCTTCGTTTCGAAACACTTTCCCTGGAGCTATAATTCTAATTGGAGGTGAATGCGTTTTCATCCAACGTATTTGTACTGGCGATGTGTGAGTACGCAAAACGCGACCATCCGGAAGCCAAAATGTATCTTGCATGTCGCGAGCTGGGTGATCTTTCGGTACATTTAGTGCTGTAAAATTGTGCCACTCATCTTCAATTTCAGGCCCTGAAGCAACATCAAATCCCATTCGTGAAAAAATACGAACTGCGTCACGAATAGCTGCGGATAACGGATGATGATAAAGCGTTAGTTTCATTATGAGCTGATTATACCTTTGATTTGAAAAACAAAAAACGTCCTATATTGAACGCTTTTTAAATCTAATCCTCAACCTCCAACAACTTACACCTCTATCCTGGAGCCACCTCCCAGATTCGAACTGGGGACCTGCTGTTTACAAAACAGCTGCTCTAACCAACTGAGCTAAGGTGGCACAAAAACTATTCTACCTGTTCCAGGGAAGTTGCGCCACCCCTATCTTCATTAGATACCTGTATTCTAATACGTCTAGGTATATCAGGCTGAGCGATTCCTTTAGGGATTTCAGATCCATTGATATTTTTTTTATGCCGATGCAAAAGTTTAAAATAAATAGAAGGAATTCTACTTTCAGAAAGCAAATGTTCGCCACGCGCAATACGTATTAGATGTGCACCAAAAACAACGAACGCAGTCCGAACTAATGCGATAATTTTATTCGTCAATGATTTAAACACTCTACGAATTGCCCTTATACATCGCACAATGAAACTACGTACATACGCAACGCACACATTGAACATCTTTTCAGAAGTTGGAGAGTGTCTCTGAAAAAAAAGAGTTACAAAGGTCGGATTACTACGCCGAATTTCCCATCCCTTAAAAACCCAAAAAACAAAAAGGAGAAATGCTGAACCGGCACAAATCCACATAAGTATCGTCATAACATTGTCGCGCCATTATGCGCACAATTACTATACAGTATACTTTACAAATCGACCTAGTTCGGTTCGTTCTCCAAACTTTTGAACTGCTCCTTCAATCAGATTTGCAATAGTAACACTAGGGTCTTTAAAAAATGGTTGTTTAAGTATCTCTTCCACACCCTGTTCTAAAATTGCATCCTCTGTTGCTGCTATCTGCATTGCAATATCTTTTGTAAGTGCCTGAAACTCAGGATTTCGTGCCACAAAATCTGTTTCACATAGAAGTTCCGCTAGTGCGGCTACCGACCCATGACCGTGAACATATGCCTGTATAGAACCCGATCCTAAGCTACGATCTTGTTTCTTTGAAGCGATAACTGCGCCCTTTTCTTTCAAGAACTCAAGTGCCTTTTCAACATCACCACCTGAATACTCTAGGGCCTCTTTGCATTGAACCATCGGCAACCCAGTCCGATCACGTAATTGTTTAATTTCTGAAACTCCTATTATCATAACAAAAATTAAGAACGAGAATTAGACCGCGGCTGACGTGGCAAACGACGTCCGCGAGGGCCATCTCCTTGCGCATGCACACGCCTATCTGTAGCGATAGTTTTCTTCGGAGCGCGTTCGGCTCCAGATGCATACGCCTTAGTAAGTTGTTCTAGTATATAAGTAATCGTAGCAACATTAGCATCACTTGCTGGTATAGGATAAGTCACTGCTGAAATATCACAATCAGAGTTCGCAAGAGCAACAACAGGAATACGAAGCATTCGAGCTTCAGCTAGTGCATTTTTTTCATGCTTCGGATCAATGATAACTAGCAAAGACGGAAGTTGATTAAGCTCCTTAATTCCACCGAACATGTCTTCAAGACGCTTTATTTCACGATCAATCAAAAGACGTTCTTTTTTTGTATATTTTGTAAGCGTACCTTGTTCACGCTCACCTATTAGACTAATCAACTTCTCTATGCGCTTTTTGATAATATCAAAATTTGAAAGCGTACCTCCAACCCATCGTCCAGCTACATAAGGTGCTCCAACCATTGCCGCAAAATTACGTACTGGCTTTTGGGCCTCACGCTTACCTCCCACAAATAAAACTTTTTTCCCAGTCGCTGCAACAGAAGAAACAACCTCTACTGCCTTTGCAAGTGATTCTGCAGTTTTTTCAAGATCAAAAATTTCTACCCCACCTTTCGCTCCAAAAATATATCTTTTGGTTGTTGGGTGGCGTCTTGCCTTCGGATAAGCATAATGTGCTCCTGCGGCTAATAGTTCTGCTACGGAAGTAGTTTGTATGGTCATAAAATTACAGAAAATGGCCCGTTATGGGCTTAACAAGAATATCAAATGGTAACTCTTTAAGCAAGACTCCTCATGTAGTGGATTGTTTAAAGGCATTAGAGAGCGCTTCAAGCATATCATCTAAACCACCATCAAGTACTGATTCGATATTGGACCAGCTCTCCTTAATACGATGATCGGTAATGCGGTCTTGAGGAAAATTATACGTTCGTATTTTTTCCGAACGATCGCCCGAACCTATTTGTGAGAGACGATCGGAGGAAAGCTGAAGCTCTGTCTTCTCTGCCTCTATAGCATCTAATTTTGCTTGGAGCATCGCAAGAGCTTTTTCACGATTACGTTGCTGACTACGCTCTGCCTGCGAACGAACGGCTATACCTGTTGGCTTGTGAATAATCCGAACCGCTGTTTCAACTTTATTTACGTTTTGACCTCCAGCTCCTCCTGCTCGAGAAAATTCCATTTCAATATCCGTTGGATTAATTTCAACTGTATATTTTTTTCTAACCGGTAAGATAGCGACAGAAGCAGTTGATGTATGAATACGCCCAGATTTTTCAGTTGTTGGAATACGCTGTACACGATGTACACCTGTTTCAAAACGCAAATCTTTATATACATCCTTACCTCGAATTTCAAATGAAGCATCCTTATATCCACCCATTGCAGCTCGACTTTCATCAAGTACAGTCCAATTCCACTTTCGCCTTTCAGCATATCGCGAATACATTTGCGCAAGTTCTTCTGCAAACAAAGCTGCTTCTTCTCCTCCTGCTCCAGCACGAACTTCAAGAATAATCTCGTTTGGAAATTCTTCCTCGAGCTGTTCCTCTGCAAAAATTACCTCAATTTTTTCTAAAAGAGCACGTTCCGATTCCTCTATGCTTTTCAAATCATCTTTTGCAATTTCTTCCAACGATGGATCCGCAATTAACGTCTGCTCTATGTCATGTCTCTCACGATCTAACCGTTCAAGTTCGGACGCAAAAAACGCTGTTTTTGGATTCTTTTTTATCTTTTCCATGTCAAACTTCATACTTGTATACAAACGAACATCCGACCAGTTACGGGTCGGATGTTATTCAAAAAGTTAGTTTTCCGCCGACTCTTCAGATGAGACAGGAGCTCGTTTTGTCTTTTGCGTAGAAGAATTCTTTTTTATTGTTTGGCGTTTTGCAGAAGAAGCGCTTAGGCGAGTCTTAAATTTTTCAAGACGTCCAGCAAGCACTTTCTTACTATCATCTCCAATGAAAAACGGATGACAAGATGAACACACCTCTACTTCAATGGTTTCTTTTGTAGAACCTACAGTAAACGTGTTGCCACACGCACATTTTACGCGCGCTTTCGGAAAATACTCTGGGTGTGTATCAGTCTTCATAGAGGAAACATACTATCAAAAACTTTTGTTTCTGACAATACATTTAAAACCACTGTATCAATTTTGAGAAGCGCGCTCAATCGGATCAATCATGGTCGTTTGAATAGTTTGGGCATGATTTAAGACACTGCTTGCATATCCCTGACCAAGCGTCTGCCAGTTACCGCCAGCATAATACCTAGCCGCAGCTTCGTGCTCAGCACTGTACCCCCTCTTCGCTGCTCCCAAATCAGCAAGAAACGTCGCCGATGCTATAAACGCATCTCTCGGATTCCAAGGATCTGGTTGTTTTCCAAGCATATTTTTTAGACGTTCAATGTAATTTGACCACGTGGAAGGGATAAACTGGGCTGGACCCATGGCACCTCCATAACCTACAGAAAGCGGACAAGATACCTTTGTAGAAAGCGGATCTCTACCTAGATCTTTTAAAATTTTCTGTAATACCGGCAAATCCCGACTTGGATGTATACCATTTGCAAAAATCGTCCCTGAGTTTACACTTTTTGTTTCTCCTGTAGTGAGGTTAGTAATAACACAGGAACCAACATTTTGTCCTATATTACTTTCCTGTTTCAAAATACCAAGCAAAAATGCTGCGCGGACCCCGGTAAGACGTTCCGCCTCCTTTGCATATTCAAGCGCTTCACCAAACTGAATACCTTCTGCATCACGAAGAGCAAATAGTTCTGCACGAATTCGTGCTGCCTCTCGTTTGCGTTCTTCTACTATATTCTGATACACACTCTCTTGACCTTTCGTAACTCCAAGAACATATTGTTTTTCTTTTTCCTGTGCCTCAACTTTTTGTTTTTCAATCTCTTGAATATACTTCAAATCAATTTCACGCTTTTGAGATTCCTCTAAAGAAAGCTTCTCTTCTTGTGTTTCGGCTTTTGTCTCCTCAATTTCACGAAATGAGTTTTGCAAGGAAATAGTAATAGAATCAAACGAATCTAAATCTTCAAAGAAGTCAGAAATATTTTCCTTTGAAAGCACTACCTCCACAAGGGAATAATCGCCTATGGCATTAGTTTCTCGTATAAGTTGCGCCAAGGACGCTTTTTGACGCTCCATACGCTTCGTAAGTTCTTGAATAATCTTCTGTTTATTACCAATTTCACTTCCAAGCTTCGAAATAGTATGTGTGCGCCCCTGTATTGCAAGTTGAGACTTCTTTATTTCTGCATTTAATATAGACACGTCTCTTTCAAGCGATACTCGTTCGGTTCTTTTTTCATCAAGAAATTTCTGCTGGATCTCAATCTCTTTTTCTATCTTCTGTAAATCAGATTCAAGTTCTTTCTGTCGTCGTTCTATCGCTTCTGACAAAGACTTCGTTTGCGCAAAAACAGGCATCCACGTAGCAACGCAGACAGAGAATAAAATAGTAATAATAGTCGTAAATAAAAAACGCATGACGCTATTGCGTGCTATGCAGTTTCTCCATTCTGCTCTCCTGAACCGTCTTCTTGTGATTCGCTCTTACCTTTCTTCTCAACCTCAATTGCATCCATATCAATTTGTGCAACGGGTTCTTCAATTTCTTCTTTTGGCTGAGAAATTGCTGCTACAACCTCATCTCCACTATCTAGAATGGTAACTCCTGCTGGTACGCGTATATCGTTTATAGTGATTTGACTATCAAACGTTTCTAGGGAAGAAACATCTACGATAATTTCATGAGGAAGTTCTTTCGGCATTGCCTCAACCTCAACCTCATGCATCACCTTAATTAGTGTACCACCTAAATTCTTCACTGCAGGCGCTTCACCTGTGAACAACAACGGAACATCAACGGTAATCTTTTTACCTTTTTCAATTATATAAAAATCTATATGTTGAATTTCACCACTAACTGGATCACGTGATACATCATGTATTAACGCATCCTTTGATTCGCCAACTCCTTCAAGCGTAATAATTGACGATTCCCCAGCACTCTTAAACACACGGATAAATTCTTTTTCGTCAACTGAAATCGAAGTTGATTCCTCTTTAGGACCATAAAAAACCGCCGGAATTTTACCAGCTTTTCGAAGGACGTCTACGCCCCCCTCATTTCGTTTTTCTATTGTGATTGTATCCATAGGCGTCTCATAGTCGCACAAAAGAAGCTTTCAAGCAAGTCCAGCAAAAAGCCTCATTCGTTGCTCTATTATATCCTGTACAGACAAAATCGCCTGTTTTGTATATTTGTATGGCGCTAATTCCTCAGGATTTTCTTGCAACGACAACTGCAGAGATCTTTTGTATGCAACTCGAAGTTCAGTAGACACGTGCACCTGCGCAATTCCATTTACAATAGCTTCCCTATATTCATCTTCTGAGGTCCCTGACCCACCATGAAGCACTAGCGGAATATCCACAACACTTGCAATTTCTCGTATACGCTCTGAGTTTATTCGTGGATTATTCCCACTTTTCATCATGCCATGTACAGTACCAACAGCTGGTGCTAGCAATTCAACTCCTGTTTCTTCAACAAAATGTTTCGCCTCATGTGTGCTAGTCATCAAATCTTCTGTTACTGCCGCTCCTTCTGGAATTGCATCAAGTAACTGAGATCCTGCTCCTATAAAACCTAACTCTCCCTCAATAAGAGTTGTACCACCTTTTTCGCGCGCATATACTACACACTCTTTTGTTTTTGCAATATTTTCTTCAAGCGAGAGCCGTGCGCCATCAAAAACTACAGAGTCAAATCCCGCATCAATTGCTTCTCTTACTCGCTCCACCGAATATGTATGATCTGCATTAAGATACACGGGCAATCCATGAACCTCACGCATAATTCTCACAATTGCTACAATTTCAGAAACACCAAAAACATCTCGCTCTCCTTCTGACACTCCAATGATAACTGGTAAATTCGTAGCACGTACCGCTCCTGCTACAGCTCGAATCATCTCAATATTGGAAACATTAAAATGCCCAATTGCTTTGTTGTTGGAATGAAATTCCTCAATGGTTTCTCGAAGAGTCTTCATAACACCATTCTATCACGGACTGTGCTATGATAGTACGTATGGAATACGATTTTATTGCAATTGGAGATACTGTCACCGACGAATTTATTGAGTTAGATGATGTGCGCATTGATACAGACCCCGATCCTGAAGACAAAGGATACGAAGAAATTTGTTTTAGATTCGGCGACAAAGTCACGTACAAAAACATCTCTACCGTCCACGCAGTCGGTAATTCCGCTAACGCAGCTGTTTCAGCTACACGATTGGGTCTTTCTACTGCACTAGTAACTAATATTGGTGGAGATGAGCTCGGAAAAAAAATATTAGAAACCCTTATTTCAAATGGTATTTCAACATCGTTCGTACAAGTACATAAGGACATGCCCTCAAACTATCACTTCGTCCTACAATTCGGGGCAGAACGTACTATTCTAATCAAACACCAACCTTACCCATACACACTTCCTAATATTGGGAACCCTAAATGGATTTACCTATCATCTCTATCAGAATCCTCAATTCCTTATCATCATGAAATAGCAAAATATCTGGAGACACATCCTTCAGTTAAACTTGCATTTCAGCCCGGCACATTACAAATTCAACTTGGCGTAAAAGAACTCGCTGATCTCTACAAGCGAACGCACATTTTTTTCTGCAATCGCGAAGAGGCGGGTCGCATCTTGGAAACTTCAGAAATTGATGATGTAAAAAAACTTGCGCAAGATATATCTTCTCTTGGACCTAAAGTAGTTGTGGTCACCGACGGCCCGAAAGGATCTTTAGCTTATGATTCTCTCAATAATGAAATATTCTCAGTAACAATGTATCCGGATCCAAAACCTCCGGTTGATCGAACTGGAGCAGGAGACGCATTTTCTTCAACAGTTGTTGCTGCTCTTGCACTTGAAAAGCCACTCTCTGAAGCTCTTTTATGGGGTCCTATCAATTCTATGTCAGTAGTGCAACACATTGGAGCTCAAAAAGGGCTCCTCAAACGCGACATGATTGAAAAATATCTGTCCGAAGCTCCAGCAGGATATGAGGTAAAAAAACTCTCTTAAGTAGTTTTATTTCCTTGAAACCGCTTTCTGTGCTGCCAAAACAATAGAGTCTACGCTCAGATTATAGTGCTCAAATAGCTCTTCTGGCGTTCCTGATTGTCCAAATAGATTATGTATTCCAATAAATTCATGCGGTACTGGGTATTGTTGAACAAGAACCTCAGCTACGGCTGATCCCATGCCACCTGCCATTTGATGTTCTTCTATTGTAACTACCGAACCACAACGTCGTGCTACATCTAAAATCGTTTTTTTATCCATTGGTTTTATTGTGTGATTGTTTAAAACGATAGAGCCCACGCCGTTGTCTTGTAATTTTTTCGCAGCAACAAGAGCATTGTGTACTAAGACTCCACAAGCTATAAGAGCTACCTGCGGCCTATCTGATTCCCATAAGATCTCGGCACGCCCTATCTCAAAAGGTGTTTCTTGCGTAGTAAATAGTGGCGATGGAGCGCGTCCTATACGTATGTATACAGGACTATTTGTTTGCGCAATTGCAACTGTAGCTTTTCTCGATTCCTCAGCGTCGGCTGGCACAATCACCATCATATTAGGTAACATACGCATCATACCTATGTCTTCAAGTGCTTGATGAGTTGAACCATCAGGTCCTACAGAAACACCCGCATGACTTCCGACGATTTTTACCGGAACATCGTTAAGCGCAATAGTCGTACGTATCTGCTCATAGTTACGTCCCGGAGAAAATGTCGCATAACTTGTTATAAACGGAATTTTGCCATAATTTGCCATTCCTGATGCAATAGTTGCAAGATTTTGCTCAGCTACTCCAACTTCAATAAACCTATCAGGAAACTCCTTATGGAACCACTCAGCACGAGTAGATTCTTCCAAATCTGCACACACAACTACAACTCTAGAATCGTTCTTCCCCGCTTCTACTAATCCACGTCCAAACCCATCACGTGTCGGAATTTTCTCAATGCTCTCATTCAATACTTCCTGTATTAATTTTTGTTCCTGTTTAATCATTATCACTTGCTTCTATAGTTCCTCTAAGTGTTCGCAATTCCTTCAAAAATTTTTTCTCTTCATCTTTTGAAGGAGGTTTGCCGTGCCAACGAAAATCATGCTCGATCTCTTTTATTCCTTTTCCAGGAATCGTATGTGCTATCACAACGGTCGGTTTCTCTGAAATTGCTCTTGCCTCATCTATTGCATCAATAAATGACGTAATATTATGTCCGTCTACTTCAATAACATTCCATTTAAACGCACTCCATTTGTCTACTAGAGGTTCCAACGGCATCACTTCCTCAGTCGTACCGCTAATTTGTATATTGTTACGATCAACTATCGCTGTAAGATTGGAGAGAGCATTATTTCCAGCAAACATTGCGCCCTCCCAAGCATTTCCTGCCTGTAGTTCTCCATCAGAAAGCACACAGTATATTCGAAACTTCTTTCCATCCATACGCGTTGCATACGCATACCCTGCCGCCTGTGAAAGACCTGAGCCCAGAGGACCAGATGTAGTTTCCAGGCCAGGCAAACGATCACGTTCAGGATGTCCTTGCAGGCGTGAGCCAAATTTCCTAAGAGTTTTTAGTTCTGATATTGGAAAGTATCCTGCGTGTGCCATTGCTGCATACCTCACCGGTACAATATGTCCGTTTGAAAGAATTAGGCGATCACGTTCTTCCCAATCTGGTTTTTTCGGATCGTGTTTTAAAATATGAAAATAAAGTGCGGAAAAAATATCTGCCATACCAAGCGCCCCTGCAGTATGTCCGCTTCCTGCATCTTCTAGCATATCTACAACCGACATGCGGATGTTTATAGCTGTAAGTTCAAGTGCACGAACCTGATTATCAAAAAGATGTCCCATGCTCTTTATTGTAACAAGATTAAATCTTTGTGAAATATACAAAGTGTTTTATTTACAAATAAATGACACTTCTGAATCTTAGTAAAAAACCTGATCATCCAAATAAGAATTTAAATTATAGTTCCTTAAAATCCCTAATCGCTTCATTTATATTTTCGCTTGCAAATATTGCTGAACCGGACACAAGTTTAGTTGCCCCAGCTTCTATAAGTTTCGGTGCTGTTTCAATGTTTACACCAATATCAACTGCTATTGGCAAATCTGGATAACGCGCTCGTATATGGTTGATTTTTTCATACACACTCTCATCTAGCGATACTCCATGATATCCAATCTGATCGTTACCCATACACTGCACAAAATCTACTAAATCAATGTACCGATACAACTCGTCATTTGAAGTACTCGGCTTAATACCTAAACCAACTTCAGCATGCACCTCTTGAAGTTTTTTAATGATAACTTGAATTTCCTCAGTAGTTTCTACATGAACTATCGCTCCAGCGACACCCGCCTGAATCCATCTATCAATTTCTTTTTCAGGTTCTGCAATAAGCAAATCAACCTCATAATCCATTTCGTCCCAAAACGGTAATCCTCCATATTCATCCAAAGTTTCTTCTAAATAATCTCCTCTACCATACGGCCATGTTGTGGAAGAAGCATATGTACCATTGGTAACATCTATCTGCACTCGCTTAACTAAATCGCGAACGAGACCAACTTTCGCGGAAAGCTCGCCGTATGATTTAGGTAGAACAGCTGGAACAATATCTATCATGAGTCTAGTTTTTTAATACGTCGAATATGTCGTTCATCACCAGAAAATGGAGTTGAAAGCCACAATGTCACTATATCTTTCATAGATGATTCATTTACATAATCAGCTCCAAGAGACAAAACATTAGCATCATTATGCTCGCGTGAAAGACGAATAATATCTTCGTTTCCTCCTGCGTATAGTGCAGCACGTACACCGAGTACTCGGTTTGCAGCTATTGCTTCACCTTGCCCTGACTTTCCAAACACTACTCCCATACCTACTTCCCCATGAGCAACTGCATGTGCTACAGGAAATACAAAGTCTGTATAATCGTCGTTTGGGTCAAGTGCATAAGCACCAAAATCCTCTATCTCATATCCTTGTGAACTTAAAAATTCTTTTAGCTTTTCTTTAAGCTCATATCCAGCGTGATCTGCTCCAAGTGCAATTTTCATACTACAAACTAGAAGACATTTTACGAACATGGTGTATCAGCGTAGATGCGTACCCCATCTCATTGTCATACCAAGATAATACTTTTACCAAATTTCCACCAACTACACGCGTCATCTTACTATCCACTATTGCCCCATAAGGTTCACCAACAATATCAGATGATACCAATTCGGCATCACTCACTTTAAAAATACCCTTCCAACGATCTTCACTTGCGGCTCTATTCAAAATATCATTTACCTCTTCTTCTGTAGTATCTCGTCCCACCACCATTGTTATGTCTGCTATTGAACCTACAATAACGGGAACGCGGATTGCGATACCATCAAACTTTCCTTCCAAATCAGTAATTACTTTTGCAACCGCAATCGCAGCACCTGTCGTTGTCGGTACTATATTTGCCGCTGCAGAGCGCCCCTCACGCCACCCACGCGCATTCGGCGCATCTTGCAAACTCTGAGACTGAGTGTATCCATGTACAGTGTTAAGCACTGCCTTCTCAACCCCAAGAGTTTCATGTATTACTTGAATTACAGGTGAAGCAGCATTTGTCGTACAAGAAGCATTTGATGTGATATCACAAGTTTTCAGTTTGTCTTCGTTTATACCCAATAAAACTGTACCAACTTCAATACCAGGTACAGAGTCACCTTTCGCAGGCGCTGTAATAACAACACGTTTTGCTCCCGCATCAAGGTGTTGTTTCGCATCTTCATACTTAGTGTAATGGCCAGTACTTTCTACAACTATATCAACATCTAATTTTTTCCACGGAAGATCTTTTGCGTTTTTCTCTTGAAAAAATGCTATGTCTTTTCCTTCTACCGACAAAATATTATCTCGCGCCTCTACATCTAAACTAGAGCGCCCATAAGCAGAATCAAATGACAATAGATATGCGAGATTTTGAACATCTCCCAAATCATTTATAGCGACAATGTCTATATCTGGATATTTAAGCGCCAGTTTAAAAAACGCCCTTCCGATGCGTCCGAAACCGTTAATTGCAATACGAGTCATAGAATTTATTAAATATTAATAAGTAGTAAAAGATAAAAACTCCACTTAAAAATTATAACATGTTCATGGGTCTTATAAATCATATTGCAAATGAGTTGACAAAACATATACAAATATCGTATAGTTGCGGTGGACCAACTAAAAGGAGAAGCCAAATGGAAACATTGGCAGATGTACAGAAATTTGTGAGGTTGGTAGAAAATGAATCTTGGTTGGAGTCAAAGGAAGGACTTCTGGAAGAGTTCTACCTGGAAGTCGACGCCATCCTCGATGCCATCCTCATAGAGAACGGTCTTAAAAAGGAAAGCGGTATAGTTCCGAGTCCCGACACCGTCTTGGGACACCTTAGTTGGGACTTGTTCCGCGGTCTCGTCTACTGGGCGATCGAGCGTCGTTCGGTCGTTTAACTCCTCTCCTAACACCGTCGCCCCGGTTCACCGCCGGGGCGTAACAATTTTTATAAAAGTTTCTCCTTTAGGAGTTTTGCTAAAAGTCCTGGGTTTGCTGAACCTTTTGAAATCTTCATTCCTTGCCCAACCAAAAATTGAAGTGATGCTTCTTTGCCTGCTTTATATTCGGCAACCACGTTTTCATTCTGTTCTATTACTTGATCAACGATCACTTTAAGTGCGCTCTCATCACTTTGCTGTAACAATCCCTCGCGTTCCGCAATTTCTTTCGGATCTCCTCCGTGAGAAACCATAATCGCAAGTGTATCTTTCGCCCCTCGAGAAGAGAGAACGCCGTTTGAAATCATTATGATGAGGGAAACAAAATGTTTTGGGTTTAAACTTACATTTTCTCCTTTCAATAGACCCGCCAAATCGACCACTATATAGTTTGTCGCAATTTGCAGAAGATTTAACTTGCCGGTAGATGTTAAATTCCCAAAACCTCCGAGCTCCTCAACTACAGCATCAAAAAATTTTCCATATTTAAAATCAGCAACAAACATTTTTGCATCTTCTTCCTTCAACCCCATAGAAAGATACCTCTCTCGCCTCTCCCACGGCAATTCAGGCATTTCTTTTTTTAGCTCTTCTATTGAAAATTCAGGAATCTCTGAAATTACAAGTTTTGGCAAATCTGGTTCTGGAAAATAACGATAGTCATGAGATGACTCCTTTTTACGTTGTGAAAATGTTTTGTTGTTAACGCTATCCCACCCTCGTGTTTCCTGCTCTACTTCTCCGCCCGATTCAAGAATTTCTATATGTCTTTTTATTTCATATTCAATCGCTTTTTCTGCATATGAAAACGAGTTGATATTTTTTACCTCAGTTTTAACTCCAAACTTTTTCGGATCTTTTGAAACAGAAATATTCGCCTCAAGTCGCATATTCCCTTTTTCCATATCTGCATCAGATACTTCCAAAGTGCGTAACAATAACTGCAACTCTCGTGCAAAATCGCCCGCTTCTTTAGCGCTCCTAATAACTGGTTCTGTAACAAGCTCCATCAATGGAACTCCAGCGCGATTAAAATCTACCAATGAAAAATCTCCCGCATGTTGCGAACGCGCAGTATCTTCTTCAAGATGCACGCGAGTTATTGATATGCCATTTAAAGAACCTCCTTTTACAAGAGGGTACGCATATTGACTTATTTGGTATCCTTTCGGAATATCTGGATAAAAATAGTTCTTGCGATCAAATTCAGTATAGTTTGCAATCGTACCGCCTAATGCAATACCAACCTTAAGCACCTGCTTTACTGCCTCACGATTAATAACCGGAAGAGTTCCTGGATAACCCATACATACAGGACACACGTTCCAGTTCGGACGTTTTTCATCTGGGTCATTTGCACTACCACAAAACATCTTGGACCTCGTTTTGAGTTCCGCGTGAATTTCAAGTCCTATTGTTGGTATGTAGTCGGTCATACGCACGATTATACACCAAACCAGCACCGTCTCGAGACAACGCCTCGATGTCGGGAGGCGTTGCCTCCCAAAACCAAAGTCAAAAATCAAAGAAAAATCAAAAACCAAGACCAAGGACTTAAACAAAACAGCGGGAGAGGCGACAACCCCCGCGCGGGTTCGAAGCGGAAGCATCAGCCG
>JAPXOG010000004.1:9515-37450 GCA_033811555.1 Minisyncoccota bacterium | reverse complement strand
ATTTTTCTTGAACACGATGGATCAAAGATGGTTGTGACTACACCAAAAAGCTCTGCAAGTATTGCAACATTTTCACATGAGGATTTCCCTTCGTTACCTAAACTATCTACTAAAAAACTTTTTTCACTTTCATCAAAAAAACTATTAGAAGGTCTTAAGAGTGTTTATTGGAGTGCATCAATAGGAAGTATTAAACCTGAATTAAATAGTGTTTATCTGTATAACGATGGCGGTAAATATATAGTATGTGTTGCAACAGATTCATTTCGCCTTGCTGAAAAAAAAATACAGGCAGATACAGTTGAAGGTTTTGAAACATTACTTATTCCAGTTAAAAATGTAAGTGAAATGCTTCGACATCTTGATGGGTACGATGGAGATGTTTCTGTATACGGAGATGTACATCAGATAGGATTTGTGTTAGGAAAAAAATATATAACATCACGAGCTGTTGATGGAGTGTTTCCAGACTATAAACAAATTATACCAAAAAGTTTTACAACAGAGGTAACTGCGTTAAAACAGGATTTTATTGATGCACTTAAACATCTTCGTATTTTTTCAGATCAATTTAATAAATTATCCATAGTTGTTTCTAAGGAAAAGAATTCTTGTATGATGAAAACATCAAATCCAGAAACGGGGGAAGGAGAGATTGTACTTGATGTTGCAGTTGAAGGAGAAGATGTTGAAATGAATTTTAATTATATGTATGTATTGGATGGTTTTAATGCAATTGTAAATGATAGTGCAGTTATTCAATTTGCAGGACAAGGAAAACCTACTTGTGTACGACCTGTTGGTGATAAATCATTTCTCTATATTGTTATGTCAATGAATAGATAGAGTATGCAAGGTATTCATGAATTTTTATCTCGCTACGCTGGATTAATACCTCCTGACATGGTTGTAAGAAAGAAGCTGGCTGAAATAATTACAAAAGAAATAGGTTATGAAGTTTTTGATAGAGAAATTAGAATTATAGGGCCTATAGCTTATTGTATGTTTGATAGTATTAAAAAAAATTCAATTTTTTTAAAAAAAGAAAAAATACTTTATATCCTTGAACAGGAGTTTGGAAAAAGAATTATTTCAGACGTACAGTAGTTGTTATTCAATAACAAACGATTTTGTTAAAACCTCATCAATTTCATTTTCTTTATGAATAACAATAGATAAGGTGTTATTTGTTGATATATTTAATATTGATGAAAGGGAAAAAGAAAATTTTCCTTTAGAAAAGTTTTTTTGTATGAGGTTTTCATTTAAGAAAATATCAGCAGAAATAAAATCGTCTATTATATTTTTTTGTATAATGAATGAAATTGTGTCATCTTTTTTATATGAGTCTGAAATACCTGTTACGTATTTACTAAAATAATCATCAGAATTTTCTTGATGTATAGCAATAGGTACTGTTATATCTTTTAAGGATGTATAACCGTTAGAAATTGCCCAATAACGAACTGGATACTCCCAGTATTGGTATTGTGCGTCTTGTGAAGGTGTATCGGGAGAAGGACCGTCTGGATCTCGTCTATCTATCCAATGAAGAATGTTGTGTACATCTTGAATAACGGTTGTTGATTGATCATTTGAAGAAATAACTGAACCTCCTTGCCAAATACCTGCTAGAATTGGCTTTATAACATCTATTTTTGATGGTTGTACGAAATATTCTGTTGTACGAGTGGGAAGAGCAACATCCATAAAAGTTCTCCATAGTGGAGCAATAACAAAACCAGCAATAGATTTATCAATAGGAGTATTATCATTATTTCCTGCCCACATACCAACAGCCAGGTTAGGGGTATAACCTATAATCCAAACATCGCGATAATCATTTGTTGTTCCTGTTTTTGCAGCGACGTCACGATTTTTAAAAAATAGAGACGAGTTTGTACCAAATGCAGGAGTACGAGCTACGTTGTCAGATAATATATTTGAAATTTGTCGAGCCACATTTTGATCAAGTACAGAAACTGGACGTGGAGAAAATTCTTCTAAAACAGTTCCATCTCTATATACAATTCGAATGATTGCTGTTGTTGGGTTGCGTACCCCATCATTTGCAAAAACTCCGTAAGCAGATGTAATATCTAAAAGAGTTACCTCACCTCCTCCTAGAACAAGAGTTAATCCGTATCGTGAAGCATCTTCAAGCGTTGTAATTCCCATTCGACGTGCTGTTTGAATAGAATCACTTATACCTGCAATATATAGAGCTTTTACAGCCGGAACATTAACGGATTGTGCCAGAGCATTTCTTATAGACATTGGACCTCGAAATTTTCCATCATAATTCTCTGGGAAGTAACATGGATCTTTGTGTGATGTATCAGATGGCTTACAAGCTGTTGAGAATTGTGTTGGAAGATCAAATAAAACTGTTTCTGGTGTGAGACCTTTGAGAAATGCCGTAGCATATACAAATGGTTTGAATGCAGAACCAGGTTGTCTTTTTGCAATAGTTACATTTACGTTACCATCAATTTCTGTATCAAAATAATCGCGTGAACCAACCATAGAAAGTATTTGACCTGTAGTTGGGTCTATTGCAACAAGAGCAGCATTTTTAGCTTTAAATTTTTTTTCATTTTCAAGAGCTCCATCATGAACAATTTGTTCTGCTTGTTTTTGCAGTTCGTAATCAAGAGTGGTTATTACACGTAAACCATCTTCTTCAATAGCACGTAAACCGTATTTCTTTTCTAGATAATCACGAACGTAAAACACGAAGTGTGGAGCAAGAATAGATCGTTCTGGACGAGGCTTAAATATAACTTTTTCAGCGGATGCGGAAATTCGTTCTTCATTTGTTATAAAATTATTCTCAACCATACGATCTAATACAAGATTTTTTCGTGCATCTAAAGCTTCACGATTTTCTCCGTATGGAGAATAAAACGTTGGTGCCTGGGGGAGAGCAGCTAGATATGCTGCCTCAGCAAGAGTTACCTCAGAGGCATTTTTTCCAAAAAAAGTCATAGAAGCTTCTTGTATCCCGTATATATTACCTCCATAGGGAGACTCATTTAGATAAAGTGAAAGAATTTCTTCTTTTGAAAGATTTTGTTCAATTTTTATTGAAAGAATCCATTCTTTAATTTTTCGTGCAACTGTTTTTTCTTGAGTTAGGAGTGCATTTTTTACAACTTGTTGGGTAATAGTTGAACCTCCTTGACTAAAACGAAACGAAAGAATATTAACAAAAAGAGCTCGGAAAAACGCAGAGATTTTAATTCCATGGTGTCTATAAAATTCTGCATCTTCAATAGCTACAGTAGCTTTTTTTATATAATCTGAAATATCTTCAAATGGAACAACAGTACGTCGTATGTTTTCATGTAAGTCGTACAGTAATATATCTCCTGTTCGGTCATAAATTTTTGTTGATTGTTGAATGACTCTTTCTGAAACAACATCAAAATCAGGTAAACGCAAGGTAGCTGCCCATAGTAGCAACAATCCTCCAACAAGCGCACATATACCAATTATTAACAATAGAATGGTATACCTAGATTGGTGGCGTTTTTTTGTTTTTTTCATGTTTTTAGTATATCAAAGTATTACAGTTATAAATGTGGTACACTCTGATTTATGAATATGGAAAAAAGTAAAAAAATAAAAACATCAGATTTATCTCTAATAGATGAGGTACTTTCTCGTTCTGTTGATTCTGTCTTTCCTTCGAAAGAAAAGCTTAAAAAAGAGCTTTTAAGTGGAAGACAGATGCGTGTATATGTTGGTATAGATCCGACTGCTCCATATGTACATCTTGGTCATGCGACTAATTTTTTTCTGTTAAAGCGTTTACATAAGTTAGGACACAAAATTATCGTTTTGGTTGGAGATTTTACTGCAATGATAGGTGATCCAAGCGATAAAAATGCAGCTCGAATACGTCTTACAAAAAGTGAAGTTAAAAAAAACCTTAAAACATATAAAGAACAAATAGGAAAAATTCTTAATTTTGAGGATAAAAAAAATCCTATTGAGTTTAAATTTAACAGTAGGTGGCTCTCAAAACTTACATTTACTGATCTTGCTGATATAGCATCAAACTTTACTGTTCAGCAAATGATTCAACGTGATGCATTTGAGAGGCGATTACGCGAGAATAAGCCGTTGTATGTACATGAATTCTTTTATCCTCTTATGCAAGGATATGACTCGGTGGCACTTGGAGCAGATATAGAAATTGGTGGAACAGATCAAACTTTTAATATGCTTGCAGGTAGGACTCTTGTTGAAAAGATGCAAGAGCGAGAGAAGTTTGTAATTACTACAACACTTCTTGAAGATCCAATAACAGGAGAAAAGATGATGAGTAAAAGTCGTGGGACTGGAATAGGTATGAACGATGTTCCACAGGAGATGTATGCGAAGGTTATGCGTCTTCCTGACTCAGGGCTTTTACAGTGTTTTATTGATTGTACCGAACTTACAAAAGAAGAAATTGCACATATATTGAAAAATCCTCCTCGCGAATCAAAAATGCGCCTAGCGCACGAAATTGTAAAAATATATCATTCTGAAAAAGAAGCAACAAAAGCACAGGAAGAATTTGTGCGCGTATTTTCAAACAAAGACATACCAAGGATACTTCCTAAAGTTGAGTTAGCAGGTAAAGAGACACTCGAAAATATTCTTATTAAAGAAGGAGTGGTGTCTTCAAAATCAGAGATCCGTAGGTTAGTTGAAAGTGGAGGTTTGAAAGATATGCAAACTGGAGAAAAAATTCAAGACCCAAAGATCGTTGTCTCAGGATCGTTAATTTTAAAAATCGGGAAAAAAAGATTTCTCAAGATAGTAACCAGAACACAAAAAAAAGAATAGATATAAAATAAAACCACCACGTCTCTATTTTGATGTATGGTGGTTTTGTTTTTTAGAAATATTCTTCGTCCTCAAGATCTCCAAAGTCATCTTCAAAATCCTCTTCGTCGTTAATGTCGTCTAGATCTTCTTCTGGTATATCTACATCTACAGCGTCATCATCTTCATCAATATCAGCATCATCTTCTCCAAGTGGAGAGCTTGGATCTATACTGGGATCAAGTACGTCATCATCATCTTCAAGAACAAAAGGAGCAAATGTTGCGTTTGTTCTAAACATACAATGTTATATTAAGATTCTATAAATGGTGTGTACTGCACGGTGAGTACAGAACGTCCTCTTTTGTATCAAATACTAATGGTACGTCAATATCTGTTTTGATTTTCTTGGGGAAAACACTTATTGACTAACTATACACGTTAATGCAACAGCAATAGCATCATATTCATCATCATACATAACCTTATCTGGTAGTGGCAAAAGCCGATGGAGCATATGAGATACATCTGTTTTACTTCCACGACCGCTCCCTGATACTGCTACCTTAATTTCTTGAGGAGAGTATTGTATAACAGGAATAGAAGTACTTGTTGCAACAAAAATTAAAACCCCTCTAGTTTCCGCAACACGCATTGCGGTTTTTTGATTATTGCTGAAGAAAAGTGTTTCTATCGCAACACAGTTAGGAGAGTATTTTTTTATAATCGTTTTAGCGTGTTTACCTACTGAGCTAAGACGATACTCAAATGAGTCATTTGGATTGGTTTTAAAGCATTCAGAAAAAATGATCGACTGCTTAGAACGGCTACCTTCAAGTATAGCTATACCTAGCCGGTCATATCCTGGATCAAAACCTAAAACTCGCATATATAATCAGTATACGCAAATACTAAAAACTAATCATTAATTTTCAACTTTAAACAATTGATACGACTGAACCATTAAAGTTTTTTGACTTGAAAATTGGTTGTTGATAATTTAAAAAATCTAACTAACATTTGTGTACACCCCTTGAATGTCATCGTGATCTTCTAGTTGCATTATAAGGTTGGAAAGTTTTTCTGTGTCATCATTAGATAAATGAACAGATGTCGTAGGTAGCCACGTTCCTTCTGGGGTTTTTGAAAATGCCCATATTGCAGAACCAGGGGCAACAAGTGAACCACCGTTTTTTGAAAGTAAATGTTTAATTTCTTGAGAAGTTCGGTTACGAGAATCTGTAAGACCTTCTATTATAATTGCAGTACCTCCGGGACCGTATGCCTCATAGACCACCTTTTCATCAGCGGAAGCTTCTGCAGATGAAATCGCTCGATCAATATTATCTTTTGGCATGTTTGCTTCTTTTGCTTTTTCAATTGCGGCACGTAATGATGGAGAATTGAGGTCTCCGTGTGCCAGTCTAGCTTCTGTTTTTATTAGTTTTACTAATTTGGAAAAAAGAGCACTTTTTTTTGCGTCTGCAACACCTTTTTTTTCTTTTATTTGAGACCATTTATTGTGTCCTGCCATATAGATGAAGAAAATGAAAGAAGATAGATGGTGTGATTATAACAAAATGTCTTGTGAATTAACTGAGCCGATATGAGAGAGACCAGTGTTGGTGATAACTCTTCCACGAGGTGAACGTTCAAGAAATCCGAGACGCATTAAATATGGTTCGTATACCTCCTCAATTGTTGCAGGTTCTTCAGATAGTGAAGCTGCTAAGGTTGTAAGCCCTACAGGGCCACCGTTAAACGTTTTCGCAATAAGATGTAGAAGTTGTGTATCAGTAGGAGTAAGTCCACATTCGTCTATTCCCAAAAGAGTTAGGGCTTCTTGTACAGCGTCTGTGGATAGGTCTTTTTTATGGACCTGTGCATAATCGCGAGCTCGTTTAAGGAGATAATTTGCTGTGCGAGGTGTAGCTCGACTTCTTCTAGCTAGCATGCTCAGCGCTTCGGTGTTTGGAGAAACGTCGAGAAGCTGTGCAGAGCGTTTCAAAATATGCAATATTTCATCTTCTGTATAAAATTCAAGACGAAACGTTCCACCAGAAAATCTTGATCGTAATGGAGCCGAAAGTAGGGCGATTCGTGTGGTTGCTGCAACAAGGGTAAATGGAGGCAGTTCGAGTTGTACTGTTCGCGCAGAAGGACCTTTTCCGATTATTATATCGAGGCGCCCTGATTCCATGGCAGGATATAAAATCTCTTCTATACTTTTATTGAGCCGATGAATTTCATCAATAAATAAAATATCACCACGGGTAAGATTTGTTAGAAGAGAAGCGAGGTCTCCAACTCTCTCTATAGCTGGACCGGAAGTTATTTTAATAGAACTACCAAGCTCGTGTGCTATTAGATGGGCTAATGTGGTTTTTCCGAGTCCAGCTGGTCCGTATAGTAAAACGTGCTCTGGTGCATGACCGCGCTCGCGGGCAGCGGATATAAGAATTTTTAGATTCTCCTTTGTTTTGTATTGGCCAACATAATCATCCCACGACGTTGGTCTTAGAGAAGCGTCAAGAAAGATATCAAAATCTCCTGAAAAAATTTTCTTTGAAGCATTTGTTTCTGAATTATAAGGTGAAACATCTGACATATAAAGGTAAATCTCATTTTACAAACTACAGACGATATAGTTGACAAAGTAGAAAGAGAGAGTTGACACGAAGCTGTTAGTATGATAGGATATGGATGCTCTTTAACACACTACAAGAATCAATTTTTTGAGACGAGAAACCTCTAAGCAAGCTTCATGGTCCTCATGCACATGTTTAGTGAGGACCCGTTGGTTATTCCGATTTTACGTCGAAACAGCGAACAGTATCCTTAACAAAACACGTGGTCTTGCTTAGAGATTTCTCTTCTTATAACTATCTCCATACTACGTTTTTTTTTGACAAATGAAAGAGCTTTTTGTACTGTGGCGTGTCTTTTTTATTTTGTAAAGTTTTTATATTTTGTATCATGTCAAGTTGTGTATATTTTATAACTCAGATAAATCCACAACTCGTTGCACTTCTTCAATCGTTGTTTTTCCTTGGAGAACTTTCATCACCGCATCTTGTGAAAGAGTAAAAATTCCTTGGGGAAGCGCCGCTTTTTTTATCTCTCTCTCCGATGGAGCGGTTTCAACAATTTCTTCTATTGAGGCGTCCATAACTATACCTTCGTGAATACCGATACGTCCTTTATATCCAATTCCGTTGCAAGCAGGACATCCCCCTTCTTTTGCACGCCAGACTTTTTCACTCTGGATTCCTTTCAGTTGTGATTTATCAAATATAGATTCGAGAACACGCTCAACAACAGCGCGATCGTCTCCTTCAAGAACAATTTCTTGTTTGCATTCCTTACACAATGTTCGCACTAGACGTTGTGCAAGTGCAAGTGACAGTGCAGATCCTAAAATTCTGGGGTTTATACCAATATCAATAAGACGCGTGAATGCACCAGAAGCAGAGTTAGTGTGAAGAGTGGAGAAAACAAGGTGTCCAGTAAGAGCCGCATGTATAGCGATTTCTGCGGTTTCATTGTCTCGAATCTCACCGACCATTATTATGTCTGGGTCTTGTCTGAGAGAAGCTCGTAGCCCTGAGGAGAAAGTGTAGTTTTTTTGTGAATCTACTTGTGTTTGTACAATACCTTTTAGATGGTATTCAATAGGGTCTTCAATTGTGATTATTTTTACATCTGGAGTGTGTACACTTTTAATGAAGGCATATAGAGTGGTTGTTTTTCCAGATCCAGTAGGCCCTGTAGTGAGAATCATCCCGTTTGGTTTTTTGATGGCATCCTGTACAAAGTGATAAAGATTTTCACTCATTCCTAGATTTGTGATATCAACCGAAATAGAGGCAGGGTTAAGGAGACGCATAACAATAGATTCGCCGTGTTGTCCTGGTAAAATGGAGGTGCGGATTTCAATATCCACATTTTTAAAGCGTATGGAAAATCGTCCGTCTTGTGCTTCGTTACCTATGTTAAGTTTTAAACTTGAAAGCAATTTAATTCGAGAAAGAACTAGTCGATATGTATCTTTGTCTAGATCTGAGACATCCTGTAGCACCCCATCAAGTCGCATACGCACGCGAACCGCAGTCTCCTCTGGTTCTAGATGTATGTCAGAGGCCTTAGTTGCAAGACCAGAACCTAGAAGCACTTCAACGATACGAGATATACGATGTCCCCGGTCCATTTTCAGAGTTTCTTTTATAAAAGTTTTAATATCTTGAATGCCGCGTACGTTTTCAACAAACCCCGAGATATCTTCTCCTCCCGCTTCCAGTACTCCTTTTTTGCTTTTACTTGAGTAAGAAAGATCTTTGTATCGTTCCCAGGCAAACGCAAGACTACGTGTAGAAGTAAGATATAACTCAGGAAAGAATCCTCTTTCAGATAGCTCAGCAAGTACTGTTTTAGCGTTGTTTTTCTCTGGAGAACGTACGGCTACGAGTAGTTTTTTATTCTGCTTGTTAAACGCAGCGATTTGCGCATCTCTCGCACTCTTTTCGGGTATTACTATAAGAGCGTCGGGTTCTATTGTGACTGTTGTTAAATCGACATAAGGCAGACCATACTTGTCTGACAGAATTTGTATCAAAGCCTCTTCCTCATCCTCGAGTAGTTGTTGTATTTTGTGCCGCTGTTTTTCGGAGCGTACGTTATCAAATTCAACCATGTATGTAGTGTACCATTTATCATAAAAATACGAGATAGCGAGATGCAAAAATTGTTTCTTGTAATAAGTGGTACAATGGCGCCATGCAGAGAGTATCGTGTAAATCTTTGGAGGCATTGGAGGCCTGTGCGAGCTCATTTTTAGAGCGTCTACGTGTGGATGTAACACGATCAACAGTTGTGGGTCTTACTGGGGATCTTGGGTCCGGAAAAACAGCGTTTGTAAAGGCAATCGCTAAACTCTTGGGCATTTCTGAACATGTAACAAGTCCGACTTTTGTTATTCAAAAAATGTATGAAGTACCATCTCATGAAAAGTTTCGTTATTTGGTACATATTGACGCCTATCGACTTGAGGGTGCGGAAGAAACAAACACGATAGAATGGGAACGTGTATGCACAATGCCTCATACTCTTGTTCTGGTTGAATGGCCTGAGCGTATGGGGGAGGCATTTCCAGATGATGCTGAAATAGTGTCATTTACTTGGATAAATGACACAACACGCTCTGTAGAGTTTCAATCAACTATCAAACATGGCAGCAATTAAAAAAAACGGAATATGCGAACGTCTAGTGGTGCTTGATGCGCACGCCATCATTCATCGTGCATATCACGCGCTTCCCGACTTTACAACAGCAACAGGCGAACCTTCAGGTGCTCTATACGGCCTCTCTGCTATGTTGCTTAAGTTTATTACAGAACTAAAACCCGATTACATAGTGGCAGCATATGATTTGCCAAAACCAACATATAGACACGATGCGTTTGAGGGATATAAAGCAGGGCGCCCTAGATCTGATGAAGCACTCATCTCTCAAATAGAACGCTCACGAGATGTATTGACAGCGTTTTCTATTCCCATATATCAACACGAAGGATTTGAGGCAGATGACATCATTGGAACTATCGCAGAAAAAACGAAGCGAATAAAAAACCTTGAGGTTGTAATTGCATCAGGCGACACTGATACTCTACAGTTGGTTGAGGAAGGCCGAGTGAAAGTATTTACTCTACGGAAAGGAATACAAGATACTGTACTATATGACGAAGAGGATGTGGTGAAGCGGTATGGATTTAATCCTCGTATGCTCCCAGATTTTAAGGGTTTGCGTGGCGACCCATCGGACAATATTCCCGGTGTTTCTGGTATTGGAGAAAAGACCGCAACTGCGCTAGTGTGCACTTTCGGTACATTAGAAAAACTGTATGCTCAGATTGAGAAAAATGAAAGTGCCCTTGAAAAGAAAGGGTTTACTAAACGCATTATTGGACTCCTCAAAGAAGGTAGAGAGGAAGCTGAATTTTCAAAAATGCTAGGCACTATTCGCAGAGACGTGCCGATTGACTTTTCGCTCCCCTCGGCGGTGTGGAAGGAAACTTTTGTTCCAGCAAAAGCTCTTGCATTATTTGATGAACTGGGGTTTCGGTCTTTGTCGGCACGTATGCGAGAAAACTTTTTAAAAGACACGACGCTTCCGTTGGAGCCAACGAGCTATGAGCACGAGATATCACCAGAAGAGCGAGAGGAAACTGCGATTGCAATATGGCTTCTAAACTCTGAGATGACCAATCCGTCCGACCAAGATATTCTTTCATTTACCAAGACAATGTCTTTGCAGTCCGCACGTACACGAGTACTTAATCGTATAGAAGATGAAGGATTGAGTGATATCTTTGAAACAATTGAAAAACCACTTATTCCAATTCTCCATTTTATGAAAGATGTTGGAGTTGCACTGGATATAGCGTACCTTAAGAATCTATCGTCTGAGTATCATAAGGAATTGCGACAGCGAGAACAGATTATATGGGAACTTGCGGGGGGAGAATTTAACATAAATTCTCCAAAACAACTTAGTGAGGTGTTGTTTCAAAAACTAGGTCTTCGTCCAGGAAAAAAGACTTCAACAGGACAGCGCTCAACGCGCGAATCGGAACTTGCGAAACTTTCTGAAGCTCATCCAATAATTCCCGAGATTCTACAGTACCGCGAATTGCAAAAACTGTTGTCTACTTATATAGATGCATTTCCGAAGCTTATCGGAGTGGACGGACGTCTTCACACAACATTTATACAGACCGGAACAACAACAGGCAGATTGTCATCACAGAATCCAAATTTGCAGAATATCCCTATTAAAACAGAACTTGGGCGCGCGGTACGAGGGGCATTTGTGTCACAAAAAGGATATGTACTGTGTGCGTTTGATTATTCACAAATTGAACTGCGCATAGCAGCTATTCTTTCAAAAGACGAACGACTAATAAAAACTTTTCGTGAAGGAGGTGATATTCATACATCAGTTGCAATGGAAATATTTAACGTGCGTCATGAGGAGGTAACGGCAACGATGCGTCGAACAGCGAAAGTTATCAACTTCGGCATCATTTATGGAATGGGGTCAAACGCATTAGCGGCAACCGCAGAGATGTCGCGTTCTGATGCTCAACAATATATCGCAGAATATGAAAAGACTTATTCGGGTGTGGCACGTTATATCGAGCACAAGAAAAAAGAGGCACGAGAACAAGGGTATGTTACTACTTTGTTCGGACGACGCAGATATCTGGCAGGAATTCGTTCTACGTTGCCGTATATTCGTGCAGAAGCAGAGAGGCAAGCAGTAAACGCGCCGGTTCAGGGAACGTCTGCTGACATTATTAAAATTGCTATGATTGATGTGCAAAAACAACTTTTAGAAATGGGTCTCTCTGAGAAAGCTCGTCTTGTGTTACAGATACACGATGAGCTTATTTATGAGGTTGCAGAAGATTCTGTTGATAAAATAGTTTTCATTATTAAAAAAAGTATGGAAAGCGCTTTGCCAGATGAAATGCGAGAAGGAGTTCCGATTGTTGTTGGTGTGCAAACTGGTCGTAGATGGAGTGAGATGACAGAATTCTCAGAGCGTAAGTCACAAAACTCGAAATAAGAAAACAAATTAATTTTTTTAAGATCTCTCACTTTGATATTTGGATTTTGAATTTTTACTACTATGCTATACGTACTTTACGGAACAAACAGGGGAAAAATTCGAGCTGAATTCAATAGAATGCTTTTGTCGTTACAAAAAAAACGCCCAAATGCAGAAGTGTTTCGATTATCCGATGAAAATGATGCGCGTGCTCGTCTGGAGCTTCTCGCTTTAAGCTCTGGGTTATTTGAAGATAAGCATATTATATCTCTCGAGTATGTCACTCAAACGGAGGAGATGCGTGAAAAACTTCGTATTCTAACTCCAGCTATCGCCACTTCACCCCATGTTTGTATTGTGCTTGAGGAGTCATTTGATGTAGCAACAAAAAAAATTCTCCAGAAACATGCTTCTGAGATGCGAGAGTTTGACACAAAAAAAGAGATCCAAAAACGCTTCGATGTTTTTGCACTAACAGATGCAATTTTGAATCGAGACAGAAAAAATGCATGGGTTATTTTACAAAAAGCACTTCGAGAAAAATTGTCAGCGGAAGAAATACACGGTGTTTTGTGGTGGCAATTTAAAACTCTGCTACTAGTTAAGAGAGGGGATACTGAAGGACTTAAGCCGTTTGTTATAAAAAAAACACGATCGGCTCTCCCGCGTTTTTCGGAGATGGAAATTCAGAATTTTTTAGACAAGCTCCTGCGAGCATACCACGAATCACGAGCAAATGGTCCTTCTCTTGATATTGCACTGGAACAGTTTGTACTGGAACTGTAGAAACTGCTATGAGTTGTCCGCCCAGTAGGATTCGAACCTACGACCCTCTGCTTAAAAGGCAGGTGCTCTACCAGGCTGAGCTATGGGCGGGTAAACGAAAGCATTTTACAATAAAAAGGCCATCAAAACAATTTTTATGAAAAAGATTTTTGTTATTCTTGATAATATTCGAAGTGTACACAATGTAGGTTCTATTTTTCGAACCAGTGAAGGTGCAGGTGTTTCAAAAATATATCTCTGCGGAGTAACACCTTCACCGATTGATCGTTTTGGTCGTATACGAAAAGATTTTGCTAAAGTTTCGCTTGGGACAGAGAAAATTATTTCATGGGAAAGTGTTTCGAATACAGAAGATGTAATAGAAAAACTCAAAGCAGAAGGTGTTTGTGTTGTTGCTGTTGAACAGGACAAGTGCGCAAAAAATATAAAAGAAATGTTGTTTTCAAAACCTACTGCATTTGTGTTTGGCGAAGAAACAAAGGGTATTTCAAAAGAAATTCTCAATAAGTGCGATGACATTGTAGAAATTCCTATGTATGGCACAAAAGAATCTCTCAATGTTTCTGTTGTTGCTGGTATTGTTTTATTTGGTGTGTATTAACGATATTCCAGAATATCTACCACAAGCCCGTTGTGGTCAAGAAGAACAATGGTTTCACGAGTATTCCTCCACAATTCTTTACGTGAACCCAAAAATAACCGCCACTGATTTCCAAAGAAATCTTCATCGGTCTTGTGAAGATTTACACACCCTTCATAAGTGGAATACTCACGTATAAAAGTTTTACATTGTTTAGGTGTGTCTTTTGTGTACGTACCTTTTTGGCACATGCGGGTTTGTTCAATGGCATCCCAACATTTGTCATAATCATCAGGATCTTTAAATTTTAAAGGATGGAAAAGCATCTTTGCTTGATCTGTATCTTTAAGCGCAGGGCAGTGTAAGAAAATACTTGGAGTGAAGTTATAGGTGGTTTCCAGGAAACCAGAGCATTTGTTTTCAAGAAATCCAATATTTATACCCACGGGACTTCGTGAACTAATAATCGCTTGTTCGCCTGGGGCGAGAAACACGTTTTGCGCTCGTTTCCACGTATGAATTCCTTCAAGAAGAGCAATTCCTCCCGGTATTATTTCGTGTTTTCCAGTAACAAGACTTGCAAGTGTCCACCCCGTAATAACTACTGGGGTGTTGTTGGAAAACGAAGCTTCGATTATGACATATTCTTTTCGGGGGTCGTCTGTTCGTAAGTCTCCTTGTCGGAGCATTATCTTTCCGTAATAAGGTGAACGGTTTTGTTCTTCTCTCAACTTAGACACTTGTTTTTCAATTTCAGCAATTTCTCGGGAAATGCGCGAAAGTTCCGCATCTCGTCGTTCTTCTTCTGTTATCACGCCGTCGCTATTGCTATCAACCGAACGAATGTAAGAGTAAGAATTTTCGATATTGTTCGAAAAACGAGTTTGTGAAGTGTTTCCAATTCCAGCATCTTGCACGTATGACACAAAAAATATTCCGGCAATGATGAAAAAGATAATTTTTACAAAATCACGCATATGTCTTTTGTATGTTTTTTAATTCTTCTCGTATAACCATCGCATCATCCCACGGAAGTTTTGAGCCGCGTGGCCCCATAATATACGGATCCGAACCCTTTCCGGTAATAAGTACGGAAATACGCGCCTTTTTTGCGCGATTGCGAAGTTTGTGTGCACGAACCAATGCCTCACGTATAGCTTCACGACGGTCAAGAATAACAGATAGTTTTTCTTTGTTAGTAACTCCTTCTGCCATTGCGCTTATAATCTTTTGTGGGTCTTCATCGTAAGGATCTTCATTAGTAAAAATTATTTGGTCGCAGTGTGCTTCTGCCACTGAAGCCATTTTTGGGCGTTTCCATGTATCGCGTCCTCCTCCAGTATTGCCAAGCACGCAAATGTTTTTGCTTCCCGTAAAAGCAGAATATAGTGCCTCAAGTGACTCTGGTGTGTGCGCATAATCAACAACAACATCAAAAGGTTGTTCTTCTCGTATAAACTCTGCACGCCCACGAATGCGAGTAACTCTATCAATTCCCGAAACACATACTGCAGGGTCAATATTTAGAGTTTCAGCAAATGTAATTGCAGCAAGTGCGTTATAGACGTTGAATAAACCGGGGAGATGTACAGTAAAATTTATTCGTTTATACAAAAACGAAGAGGATTCCTTTTCGGTTTTCAAGTTTTTTGCTTCAGATATAGAAAAAGGAACTGAATAAGTTGTGTTGGTGTCTAAAAATAGGTTGCTTTCAGGATCGTCTGCATTTGCGATTAAGATAGTTTCCTTTTTTCGTGATTTAGCAAGTCTATTGGCTATGGATAGCTTTGCAGCGCGATAGTTTTCATACGAACCATGTGATTCAATATGCTCAGGTGCAAGATTGGTAAATACAAGTGCGTCATAATCAATCCATAGATGTCTGAATTGTTTTGCGGCTTCCGAACTCATTTCAAGAATTGCCCAATTACATCCAGCATCAACAGAACGGCGCAAAAAGCGTTGTACAAAAAAACGACCTGGAACAGTCATTTTATATAAATTACGTTCATCTGTTTCGCCGATTTTAAACCGTATAGTACCTAGAACTGCAGTTGTGTTTCCTGCTTCTTCCAAAATGGCGTTTATAAACTCTGCGGTAGAAGATTTTCCTTTCGTTCCAGTTATTGCAACTACTCGTATATGACGAGAGGGAAAACGATACACTAGTGCTCCAAGAAGTGATAGCCCCCAGTGATATATAGGTTGAAGTACGCGAAACAATTTTTTTGGAATGAAACGTTCAATTGTTCTAAGAATTGAGTTAAGCATGATGTTATGCAGTACCAAGAATTTTAAGTGCCTCTTTAACTCGCTCAGAGGTTCCTGTAATACTTACGTCAATTTTTTGAACGGTCTTACGCGCCTGCTGTTGGGAATAACCCAAAGAGACAAGTACTTCAACTACATCGGCATCTCCACCCAAATCGCTACCTTCAGTGTCGCGCTCTAGACGGTCTTTTAGTGTCACTACAATTTTTTCTGCAGTTTTTTTTCCGATACCTGAAACTTTGGTGAGGTAAGTTATATTTTCCTCGGCTATCGCTTTTTTAAGAGTCGCGACAGGAGCCATAGAAAGTACTGCAAGTGCAGATCGCGGACCGATAGAAGGGACAAGTAAAAGCATCTCAAAAAATGCCTTCTCTTCAAGCGTTGCAAAACCGAATAACTCTTGTGCATTCTCTCGCACGGACATGTATGTCCAAAGAGAGACGCGCTCGCCTAAGCTGGTGCCGATACCAGCTTCGCGAGATATGCGTATTCCGTAGCCGATTCCTCCAGTTTCTACAACTATAAATCCCGGCTCATAATCAATTATTACCCCTGTAATATGTGAAATCATATATACAGTATACACAACCGAGCCCTTTTCAGGCATATACTGCAATTTAGTATTTTCTGAAAACTTGCTTGGGGTTGACGTGAGCGTGTATTCTGGTATTCTTTCTTCGTCATGCCGATATTACAACAGGCAAAAAAAGCGATGCGCAGTAGTGCCCGTAAACGGGTTTTTAACCTGCGTCGCACGCGAAATATGAAAGATGTTGTTAAGGAAATTAAGGACGCAGTTTCTGCGGGTAAGGCAAATGAAGTGAAAGCAAAGCTCAGTGAAGCATATAAAGCAATAGATAAAGCAGCAAAGAGAGGAGTCATTAAGAAAAACACTGCATCTCGAAAGAAATCTCGATTATCAGCGCTTCTCAAAAAATCAGCACAATAAACCCCCGCCAAAAGCGGGGTTTGTTAAATAGGATAAATGTGATAGTATCCTCGCGGATGCATATCCTCGAGGTTAAACCTCGAGGTTAAACCTCGAGAGAAGGAGGATGAGATGAGAAGGAGAGAAACGATCTGGTATCTGGAACCACTGGATACCAGGACTTCCCACATCATCTCGTGGGAGGTTGGGCTGGAGGACGAGTGTCGAGATACGCTCTGTGCTGACGGAAAGAGGCGGAACTTCTACCGGTGCAGGTGGACACTAGTGAAGGCGGTGCTTGGCTCGGTAGAGTGGATGGGGCTTCGTGTCGCAGTATGGCGACGGCAGGGAAACGGCCTGCCGGAGCGTTTCAACACAAAATTGTTCGGGCGACATAAGTCGGCGCTCGTACGAGACGCCAAAAAGCATCTCGCTGAGATGATAAAGAAGTCTGCCGCCTCGTGAGGGGCGGCTTTTTCTTTGTGCAAACCCACTAGTTCATTCATATATAAAACTTGACTTAATTTAATTATTGATATTAACTCTTTGCAGAATCTAGATTTTTGAGGTACATACGGGTCAAATATTGAAGATCCGTTAAGCCTTTAACGGGGCAAATCCCATAACTACGCGGAGGGGTTAAAATGCTTAGTCGGGCAAAAGCATTTGTGAAGAAAAATGACAACCTTCTGATGTGCATTGTTTTGTCGCTGTTTGGTCTGGGTCCGTGTCTTTTCGGCGTATTGCTTTTTAAGGCCTCTGAAATACCTGCGGAGGGAGGTTTAATTGTGGAAAAGTACTTTTTTATATTTTTGGGGGTAGTGTTTTTCATTGGGGGAATAGGGATGGTCACTTTCGCAATAAGCGACTATAAGCGTCTACAAAAACGCAAAAAAAACTAAAAAATTAAAGCCGGGTACCTTGCGTGCTCGGCTTTTATGCTTCTTAAAATAATATATAAAGTGCGAGAAGTATTTTTGTTTAGTTTTACCCTAGACACTTTTATTTTGAACAAAACAGCTAAAAATTTGTTAATCATAGCGCCAAGAAAGAAAGTTAAATATCCTATATAATAAAGTTATATGTTGAATACACTGTAGTGTTCGAAGAATGCTAATGGTTTAATAAAATAAGAATATAGTAGCGGTAATTCAAGATAAAAAATTAAATAATAAAACTTCTGCGAACAAAACCACTGAACTGACTCAGCAATTGATTACGGTTTTGGAATTAGGGAAGGTAAAATAAACGGTATGTCTAAAATCTTATTTTTTGTTTTTGTTGGTTTGGGAGCGCTGTTTGAAATTATCGCCGATATTTTGTTTAAAAAATGGGTAGCAGCTTACCATTTCTGGTTGTTTATCGTCGGACTGTTTTTATATATGGTTGGCACCGTATTTTGGGCAATATCTTTAAAATACGAATATCTATCAAAAGCAGTCGGCGTGTATACGGTTTTAAATCTGTTGTTGGTCGCCTTAGTCGGTATGTTGTTCTTTAAGGAAGATCTCACAGTACTAAATAAACTCGGACTTGCATTGGGCGTGATTAGTATAATTCTGATAGAAATATAATTTATGAAGTTGCTTTTGTTGAGGTGACTTTTTAATGTCTGGCAAAAAGTATTATTTGGCGGTGAAATTATGTCCTTTGCATGAACTCATTAAATATGAATAAAAAAGAACAACAATCTCCACTTAATGAAGAGGATTTATCTTCAGATCAAGAAACAGCTCCTGCCGTGGGAGAATACCCTGCACCAGAAATTATGCTTGAAAGATATATGGAGGCGGGTTTAACTATGCACGCTGAAGCTTATAAAAAAGTTTTAGAATTATGCTCTTTAGTTAAGTCGGCTGGAGGACGAGCTTTGTTGGTTGGAGGTTGTGTACGAGATCATTTTTTTAATAAGTTAGCTAAAGATTTTGATGTAGAAATATATGGTTTAGAACCAGATATTATTGAAGATTTAATTAAAAATATAGGAAAAGTTTCCGTAGTTGGTCGTGCTTTTGGAATTCTTAAGATCTCTTTGCCTAGTGGATTAGATATTGACGTTTCTTTACCAAGAACTGACTCCAAAATAGGAGCAGGCCATCGTGGGTTTGAAGTTAAAACTGATCCTCATATGTCAATTAAAGAGGCAGCTCGCAGGCGAGATTTTACTATGAATGCCTTATCTTCTGATCCTCTAACCGGAAAGGTATATGATTATTTTAATGGTTTAGAAGACATAAAAAACCGATGCTTACGTGTTACTGACGAAGAAAAGTTTAAAGATGATCCACTGCGAGTTTTAAGGGCACTACAATTTGTAGGCCGATTTTCTTTAATGATAGATCCCAAAAGTATGGATTTAATGCGTGAAATAGTGCCTCAAATAAAAGAATTACCAAAAGAAAGAATAGAGATAGAATGGCGAAAATTATTAATAAAATCAGAACAACCTTCACTTGGCCTATCAGCAGGAATGATATTAGGGGTTTTTCACGAATTACATCCAGAATTAGTAGCAATAGAACAAACCCCTCAAGAAGAAAAATGGCATCCCGAAGGAAGTGTTTGGAATCACACTTTATTATCAGTTGACCAAGCGGCTAAAATTATCGAACGAGAACAATTAACTGAAGATATGGCTTTGGTTATAGTTGCAGCTACACTTTGCCATGATTTAGGTAAGCCAGCTGTAACTAAAACGGTAGATGGAGTAATTAAGTCCCTTGGCCATGAAAAAGCTGGCGAAGAGCCAACTAAAAAGTTTTTATCTGATATAGGTTTTTCAGGATTTGTTAGAGATAAGGTGGTTAAATTAGTGGCCAACCATATGGTGCCAACCACGTTTTATGCAAATTATTTGCAAGGCAAGGGGGTTAGTGATGGGGCAATTCGTCGTTTAGCAGAACGTATTCATCCTTCCTCAATTTATGAATTAGTATTAGTTAGTGAAGCAGATTATTTGGGAAGAGGTTTCTTCTCTCCAGAAAGTCGCGAGCAAATGTTAATGCCATCAGACAATTATTTAGCTGGACCCTATTTATTAAAACGAGCAAGAGACTTAGAAGTTGAGTTAAGCCGCCCTGTTTCTTTAACACGAGGTCGAGATTGGATAACTTTAGGTTTTAAGGCAGGCAAAGATATAGGCGAGCTAATTCATTTAGCGGATCGTTGCCGAGACGAGTTAAATTTAACAAGAGAACAAGTATTATCTCTAGTTTATAACTGTGAAATTATTAGGAGTGCAGATGAGAGAGAAAATAGTGTTGAATATCGAGACGTTAATCAAGCCATAAAAATATTACAAGAAAAGCTTGAAGAGGGAAGAGAAGAAAAAGAAATTGTTAAACAATAAGGAGTTAGAAGAATTATGAGGAAGTGGGTTTGGTTGATGCGATTCTTTATTAGCAATAGATATTATTTGGCAAAACTCTGGCTGATTTTGGATTCCGTAAGCGTAGGAAGAAGGGTCTAGAAAGGAATTCTCCGCTTGCTTCTTCTGTTTTTTCTTTTGGCGTTCGTGCGTAATATCACTGTTTGAATTCTCTTAAATGTTTGCCGAAAAATTTTTGTAATAGTATTGTTTTTTGATAAAGCCAAGCGAAGTAGTTTTCATCTTCATTTTGGCTGAACACATCAGAAACTTTTTTTTCGATTTTTATACGCGACGCAACAGTAGCATCTATCCACTCAACCTTTTCGTTTTCGCCAATTTCTTTTTCTATTTCTCCACTTCGTCCCTGTAAAAATTTAAATAACTCCTTGTTTTTGTCGATGTAAATTTCACAACCGAGTAAATTTTCTCTGGAATTTATAGTAAGGGCTATGTGAGCTTCTGAACTGCCCATACTAATATTGTACCAATGCTGGGGTCGAGGCATCCTTAAACGAATATGTGTGTCATTTGCTTTTACAAATCTCTTGAACTTTGTCCAAAAATCTAACTGCTGGAGTTTAGTATCGCTTAAATCACCTCCCGCTGGACTGGCCTTGATAGTTTTTGCCCATTCATTTGGGGCTACCAATACTTCGAATTTTGGAGCCGGGTTTGAACCCTCAATCTGCCAAAGCTCTATTTTGATAAGAAAATATCCTATTTTTTCGTCAGTATGCTCGTTAAGCCATTCAATCGCTCTTTGATGTTCATCTCTAATATCTCGGACAACCCAAACAATAATTTCAGCATCATAGCCAGATGCGTAAGTTATCACCTTGCCAAGGTGATCGTGATTAGTATCTTCAAGTTGGTTCTCAATAATAATTTTTCTACCCGAGCTTTCTTCCTCGGCGAGAATGTCAACTTTAAATAAGCCGACATTCGCTTCGGTTTTTATGAGCTTTATATCAACTCCAATTTCCTCACTTAAAAGTTCGAGGTTTTCTTTTTGTGAAAGCCAGTTAGTAAATTCAGGCTCAACACTCCATATATCACGTAAGTCGATTTTCTGTAATTTTGCTAGATTCTTATTCATTGAATTTTACTTTGTCAGTCTCTTTGTCTTTGCCTCAATGAGCTATTTTTATAAAAATTTAATGTCTATATTCGTTCTATTTTACAAAAAAACTACTAGTATTTAATATATCTTAGCATACAATTTAACTTATTTTTTTCTTCTTTAATTCCTTTGAATACTTATACTTGTATATAAAGGATATATCTCGTGGCGGTGTTTTTTGGACGAAGTTCGAACATTTTTTGAGGAAAACCCTGAAAACTAATTTGGACTCGGTGGGGCAAACTATTTTCCTGGGGGAATGGAATTGCCCCGCCTCGGCTTTCTTCCCGCCCGCAGGAGGGGTCTGGGGAGGAATGCGGGCGGGATTTTGAACCTTTCCTTTTTCGCTTCCGAATTTCGTGCCAGTTGAAACCTGGCACGCCGAAGAATTTAAGAAACTCTAAGATTAAAAGGAGACTTCAAATAGTACCAAAAACCACTCCAAATTGAGGGTTTGTACTTTTCCGACACTTTGGTTTTTTCATAAACTGTCGGAAATATATCAATTGCGAGATATTTATCTCTTAAAGCTTTATACCATTTTTGGTCATAAACTTTCCAAAAATCTTCAAGCGTATAATATGAGTGAGCGTATAGCATTTTTCGTCCACCCAATCTAAAAGTTTTTTCTTCAAAACCTCTATTCAACTGAACGAAATCGGAAAAATCTTTTTTGATCTCTCCCCACACACCAATGTTAAAAACTAAATCTGTGTCAATAAAATTAGCAGACAACTTATCGTGTTTTCCAGGTTTTAGAGGACAAATCCAAATAGGATAGATATTGAGCTCCTTATCAACCAAGTCTAAAAATTCTAAAGAATTTTTAGAAGGCAGATTAAAGTCTTGAATGAAATATCTTTGAGAAATATTTGTCTCATGTAAAAGACGAAATAAAGTTCTAGTATTGCAGATATTGTTAAATATAAATCGTGACAATCGATTAAAGGGCAATTTCATTACCTTAAAACCGTAACGACCCATCCAAAAGGCCCCTCTATCATAACGAAACAAATAATCCTTTGTCGGGATAAGCTCCGAATAGCTATTTTGTTTTCTGGAAATTTTGCCTGCATGTAAGTAAAACCATTCATCGGTAGATTTTCTAAAAGTAGATACTGGGAGATTGATTTTATCAGCAAAATTTCCAGTCATTATTACGCCATGATTTTTTGAAAACATTATTCCATCAATAAAGTTTACAGCTTCGCCGGTTTTTTTCTTTACTAGCTCTACAGCTTCATTGAAACTTTTAACAGTATGATAAGTTAGCTCAACATAGTCTTTAGCTGGGATCAGTTTAGCTTTTACTAAAGTTATTATCCCCAGCGAACCATATGAGGCTGCAATTCCGTAGAAAAGATCGGAGTTTTCTGTAGGCGAAGCAGTAATCAGCTCTCCATTGCCTAAAATTATTTCGTATTCCAAGCAATTATCGTGAATCATCCCATACTTAAATGAGCTACTTTCCTCAGCTCCGCCTTGAATACCTCCGCCAACAGTAATTCCTGGGAATTCAGGAACAACAGGAGGAATGAGGCCGTATCTTAAAGTTTCTTCAGCCAATTTATCCATAGGTACATTCGGCTCAACCAGAGCAAATTTTTCTTCTTTGTTTATGAAAATAATTCTGTTTAATTTACTGACATCAACAAATTTATCTTTCTCAAATTTAAGAGAACGAGTAGAATTGGTCGTTCCGTGATAAATTTTCACCTTCTTTTTCTGCGAGAAAAAAAATTTGACGCGTTCTTGAACGGCCTTAATGTCTTGATTATGTTGTAGTAATAAATTTTGCATGCCTATTTATTAATTTACCAATTTTGGCGGTGGGGGTGGGATTCGAACCCACGGTCCGGTTTCCCAGACTCCGGTTTTCAAGACCGGTACATTCGACCACTCTGTCACCCCACCAATACCAAAAAGATACTAACAAAGTGAGTTTTGAGCAACACAAAGACGTGATACGATATTTGTATGGCGATGACACATCTTTCGTGGGAGACGACCGAATATCAACATGTGCCGAGGAGCTCAGATTGGTTCTGGGGTCTTGGGATAATTGCAGTGGGCGGGGCTATCGTTTCTGTGATCTTTGGAAATGTTCTGTTCGGTCTTGTTATAGCAATCGGAGCAATTGCTCTTGGATTGCACGCACTGCGTCAACCAAAAACTATTCGATGTGAGATAAATAGTAGAGGAGTTATGCTCGGCACGACATTGTTTCCTTTTCTATCTCTAGAATCATTTTGGGTTCGTGAAAATATGATACCGAATCAGCTTGTGTTAACTTCACGCAAAATGTTGATGCCTCATATTACGATTTTTTTGGAAGGCGTAAGTGCTGAAGAAGTTAGGGAAGTTCTTTTAGAATATCTGGATGAAGAGGAGGCTCTTGAGACCGTCTCTGATCGCGTACTCGAACTTTTAGGGTTCTAGAAGAAAATTCGTTTATCTGGTACAGTGCAAGACACACTCTCTCATCTGAGAGAAGGAAGTTCGCTGGTGGGGAGTGTTACAGAGGGTTTATTGGCTTGAGTGGGTTTTGACTTGCTTGTGATTGACCTCTATTTGCTCTCGTCGTTCAACGGATAGGACGCAAGCTTGCGGAGCTTGTAATGCAGGTTCGATTCCTGCCGAGAGCACCAAACAAAGAAGTTGAATGCTTACGCGTTCGGCTTCTTTTGTCTTATGGATGGATGTGATGAGCTGTGAGTTGTTGTTTAGCTATAGGGTCGTGTTTTCTTTTTATAATTTTTGTTATCATATATGAAGAAGTAGTCGGTCTGTTTTTATTCATCTTTAATAAAAAATATATGAGTATTGGAAGTGCTATGGGATTTGGTTTGGGGAGCGCACTTTTTTGGTCTCCCGGATTTATTCTTCTTATGTTGTGGTCGCTAGTGTGGAAGGGTCTCGCACTTTGGCACGCGGCACAGCGCAAGGAAGTATGGTGGTTTTTAGCGGTGTTAGTATTAAACACGGTCGGTATTTTGGAAATCGTGTATCTGTTTGGAATCTTAAAGAAAAAGCCAGCAGAACTGTTTGCATTTACAGGATTGGTAGGTAAGACTCCGTCTTCGCAAGAAAAGCAAGCGGAACAAACAGACAAGCAATAGACAAGAGACACTCACACGCTCGATAATATCGAGCGTGTTTTGTATTGAAAAAGAAACTCAGAGTGCTAACTTGGTGTTAGCAAATATAAATTATTTTAAATAAGAGTTTGGGGGAACGAAGATAATTCAAATGTAGTGTATAAAAGAATGCGAGAAAATATTGAAATAGCAAAAAGCTTTATTAAAGAAATAACACTATTCGTTTGTATTTTGAGTCGCAGTTTTGTTCATATTTTTATGCGACTCAAAGTTTAGAAGATTAGTAGATATGATTAAATAAAATATCTGTATGATTTTAGGTATTGATTATGGAGAAAAAAGAGTCGGAATAGCGCTTTCAGATCAAGGAGAGATGTTAGCGTTTCCACATTCCACACTTTCCAACACAAAAACGTTGTTGGAAGAGGTTATTCAGTTGATACGTAAAGAAAAAGTAAACCTAGTTGTGTTGGGTTATTCTTCAGATTTTTCAGGAGAGGATAATCCTATTATGAAGCTCGTACATGCATTTAAAAAAGAACTTGAGATGAAGTTAGGTATTCCAGTAGTTTTTGAACAGGAATGGCTTTCGACACAGGAGGCTTCTCGCTTTACTGGAACGCACGATATGCTTGATGCATCTGCTGCCGCAGTTATTTTGCAGAGGTTTTTGGATAAAAAGCGAATTATAAAATAATTAAAAAAACACAAAATTCAAATATCATAGTCATAAACAAAATCTTTGGAACCCACCTGATTTTAAAAGTAAAGATTCTGATTTAGAATTATTTTTGTTAAGGTATTTTGTATTTTGAACTTAATCATATGATTTCGTACGATGATTTTAAAAAAGTAGATATTCGTATAGGTCAGATTCTTTCTGTTGAAGAAGTACCTGATACAGATAAGCTTTTGCATTTGTTGGTTGATTTTGGAGAAGATGAACCGCGCCATCTTGTATCTGGTATCAGACAGTATGTAGATGATCCGCAGTCGCTTGTCGGTAAAAAAACAACCTGGGTATTTAACTTGGAACCTCGAACCATTAAAGGTATTGAAAGCAACGGAATGTTGTTTGCGGCTTCATATGGAGAAGGTGAAGATAAACATTTTTCATTTATTGTTCCAGAGAAGGACATGCCACCAGGTACGCGATTAGGTTAGTAATCTGTTTTCCAGTTTCTTTTTGTTGCTTGATAGTTAGGCAATTAGTTTAATTGCGTTACTTATGTGTCACCAGTAGAATAGAGGCATGAGTATTTCCTCAAAAGTTCTTTCTTTGTTTCCTCCACCTACGTTACTTTCTATGCCAGCGATTGGCCTAGATGTTTCTGATCATACTGTTAGATTCGTATCACTTTCAAGAAACAGAAAACACGGGAAACGTCTTGATACTTATGCATCAACGACAGTTCCACGAGGGATAGTTGAGTGTGGCAGAGTTATTGATAAAAAGAAGCTAGTTGAAATGCTACGGTTGTTTGCTTATGAACATAAATTGCGATTAGTACGCGCGTCTTTGCCGGAAGAGGAGGGGTACATTTTTCCAGTCTATGTTCCGCGTGATCTTTCAAAAAAAGAAGTGCGTGAAGTGTTGGAGTTTAAGATAGAGGAAAATGTGCCACTGTCTCCTCAAGATGCGATTATTGACTATGAATATATTCCTGGGGCGCCGTCTATTTCAGGTCAGAGAATGGTGTCGGTATCGGCATATCCTTCTTCGGTTGTTCAAGAGTATGTAGATATTTTTTCATCGGCTGGATTGGAAGTGTTGTCGTTGGAAATTGAGGCGCAAGCAATTGCTCGAGCCATTATTCCAAAAAAAACAAAGAGTGTTTCAATGATTGTTGATATTGGCAGAAAACGCTCGAGTATTGCGGTTGTTCAGGGTCAGGTCGCTCGCTTTACAGCAAGTATTGAGTTAGGAGGTGATGAGATCGATGCTGTACTACAAAGTGTTAATCCAAATGCATCATCAGACGATATTGCTCTTATAAGAAATGAGCGTGGGTTACGGTATCAAGGGGATTTGCATGGAAGTGAGGCGTTTGCTTCTTTTTCTAAACGTTTGTCGGAGGAACTTAATAGGCATATTGTGTATTGGCATACACATAAAGACATCAGAGGACTTGATATCGTTCATCAGCCGATTGAAAAAATTTTTCTGGTTGGAGGCAATGCAAATATTTTTGGTTTACCAGAATATCTGGAAAATACACTTCGTATTTCTACAGAGAGAGGTAATGTTTGGGAGAATGCATTTTCATTAAATGAGTTTGTGCCGAAGCTATCGTATGCCGAATCTCTCGGGTATGCTACAGCGATAGGTCTTGCTTTGCACGAAGAAGGGTAATGTTTAGCGATATACAACTCTGCGTTACAATATAAAGGTGTGACTAATCTACTTCCAGCAAAGGAATCAATGTCAGTTAAGTGGGAGCGTCGTCGCAGAATTGGTATGGTTGCTCTCATTTTATTCGTGTGCACTGTAGTGTTATTACTTTTGTTTGCTATACCATCAGCGATTGTTACATGGACAGGGGCTGTTGGCTTTGATATGCAACTTAAAGCAACTAAAACACTAGTTGATTTACAACGCAAGAAAAGCGGGAGTGAGGTGTTAAGTGATTTGTCATCTCGAATAGATATTTTGAAGGAGACGTTGTTGCAGTTATCTCCCACGACAGTGCTGGAAACGATAATCGGATGCATTCCTCCTGGTGTGCACGTGTCTCAGTTTTCGTATTCATATGGAGAGAAAGAGGTTTCTATATCGATAGTTGGACGTTCTTCAACTCGTGTAGCACTCATCACGTTTGGAAATACACTCCGCGACTCGAGTCTGTTTTCATGTGTGGATGTTCCTGTGTCTAGTCTTGCAAAAAGTGAAAACATAGATTTTTCTCTTGTGCTAACACTGAAAAATCCAGAAACACTTTCTCAAGCCACATCTTTGTCATCCGTTTCTACAGTTATACAAGACTTTCAGTTTGATCAAGAAAAAGCAATTATGGATAACGTAGAGAGTTTTGAAGTACAACAATAAGATGAATATTGTAATATCACAAAAGAAAAGGGCAAGAATGATGAGGTTTGTTGCACTAGTACTTTTTTGTTTATTGCTTACAGGTGTGTATGTGTTTGTGGTGACTACAACGCAAAAGAAGTATGAACATATAAAGACCGTGCAGGAAGAACTGATGCTTCAAATTCAATTAGAACGTCGTGCACGTGATACAGCAGGAGTGCTTACGGGGCTGGCAGATGAACGTTCCAATATTCAAACATATTTTAAATCTCCAGATGAGATTATTTCGATTATCGAAGAGATTGAGGGGTTTGAATCGGTGGTCGGCAT
>JAPXOG010000004.1:0-9505 GCA_033811555.1 Minisyncoccota bacterium | reverse complement strand
GCATACCCGTAACAGTTGTGCAGATTCATGTTGAGAATGAAGACGTAGAATCTAGAGAGGGAATACTTGTTATAAGTGTGTTTGCAGAAGGAAAATGGAAATCAATTACGCATTTGTTGTCGATGCTAGATTCGCTTCCATACCAATCCTCGTTCTCACAGGTAACGCTGGATACTTCAGGCACTGGAGGTGAAAGAGGCGATCCTGTGTGGTCGCTACGCGGAACATTACGTATTACTCTCAAACAAACACCATAATGTCTGGGACGTTATTTAAAAAAATAATATATTACTTGAAAAAGTTTGTTGTTTCAGACACAAACGAAGGAGCTTGGTTTCGTATGCTCGTTCTGTTTGTTATCTGTAGCACTGTTGGTATTTCTATTTCTGTGTGGCAGTTTCTCGATTTAAAAGATGTGGGTAGCCGTTCGATTGAATTACCTATTACTACTTCTGTGACACAAGAAATAGATAAGGAATATATTAGAGAGATAATGAGTGCATTTAATGCTCGTGTAGAGCTATTTTCTAAGCGCACGGAAGAAGGGATCTTAATAAAAGATCCTCACTAAGTCAGTGAAGTATCATTTTTTAAAATAGGGATAGAAACAATTGTAATATAGGTCAGCTCCACTCTTCTTTTTTGTCCTCCCGGAGGGAATCGAACCCCCATCAAAGGCTTAGAACGCCCCTGTTTTATCCATTAAACTACGGGAGGTGTATAAGTATTCTAACGAATCACCCTGGAATCTACTTTACCATTTATCTCTAACTTCGCACTAGAGGTCGTAGAAATTAGTTACATTTCACCACCAAAAAATATAAGAAAATTAAAAAATATAAAAGAAGTTTAATACTGGTGGGCGCTAAGGGACTTGAACCCCTGACCTTCTCGGTGTAAACGAGTTGCTCTACCAACTGAGCTAAGCGCCCATATGTCTATTGTACGTCATTTTCTTAAAGCAAGATACCTTATTTACTTTTTATTCTCAACATCCACAATAAGCATATGTACGAGATTGATGCCATAGTGGTTGGGAAAGTGCAAGGAGTAGGATTTCGAGCTTTCGCAAAAAAGCATGCCTCCGCGCTATGGCTTACAGGGTTTGCTGAAAATAAAGGTCAGGGTGAGCTTCATATTGTTGTCCAAGGAGCAGAAGAGAAGCTTAAAAAATTTATAGGGTATCTTCAAAAAGGTCCTTTTCTTGCACGAGTTAGAAATGTTGAGGTTGAGTGGAGGGAGCCCAAAGAACACTTTAAAGAATTTTTAATAGTGTAAACTGTGAATATAAAATATGGACATTCCAATTCTTTACGAAGATTCAGATGTTGTGTTTATAGATAAGCCGTCCGGAGTTTTAGTTCATGATGACGGTAAGACAAGCGAGCCGACGATAGTTGATTGGATTGTGTCAAATTATCCAAATTCTGCGCATGTAGGTGAGCCACAGATTCTTTCAAATGGGATGATTGTTGAGAGGCCGGGTATTGTGCATCGACTTGATGCAGATACTTCAGGAGTATTGGTTATTGCAAAAAACGAAGAAGCATTTGTGCATCTTAAGTCGTTATTTCAGGAGCGTGAAGTGCAAAAAACATATAGGGCGTTTGTGTATGGAGTAGTAAAAAAAGATATGGAAGTTATAAAACGACAAATTGGCAAAAGTAGAACAGATCCTAGATTATGGTCAGCACAGCGTGGAGCGCGAGGAATGTTGCGTGATGCGATTACTGAATATCGTGTGCTTTCGCGAGGAAAGGAGCATTCTTATTTGGAAGTATATCCGAAAACAGGGCGTACACATCAGATTCGTGTGCACCTTAAAGCAATTAATCATCCAGTTGTATGTGATGGCCTGTATGCACCAAAGCAACGCCCTGCGTTGGGTCTTTTCCGTTTGGCACTGCATGCATATCGACTCACTCTAAAGCTTCCTTCTGGAAAGGAAAAAATGGTAGAGGCACCACTTCCAGAGGATTTTGTCGAAGCGGAGAAAATGCTACTCAAAAAAACTTGATTCTTGCCGATTACTCTGTCTCGTGGTAAAGTAGCGTGTCGGTATTAGTATTTCTTTTTTCTAATGCCGGTCATAAGATTTTTGTTATATGGCACATACAGCTGTAAAAATTTCACCCGTTAATATGCAAGAGCGTAAGGAGTTACCTTTGCGTTCAGGTGATACCGTTCGTGTCTGGGTTAAGGTTGTAGAGAAGGGAAAAACTCGCCTACAAGCTTTCGAGGGAACAGTTATTTCTCGAAAAGGAGGCACAACAGCAGGGGCGACTTTTACTGTTCGTCGAACGACAGATAAATATGGTGTTGAGAAGATATTTCCTCTGTATTCTCCTGTGATTGATAAAATTGAAATTTTACGTCATGTAAAAACTCGTCGTGCAAAGCTGTATCATATTCGTGAGAAAGCAGCTCGCGAAATTCGTCGTCAGATGCGTCGCATGCAATTTGTAAATATTTCAACTGGAGGCAATGTAGAAGAACCTGAAGTTACGACAGAAACGCAAACAGAAGAAACTCCTGATGTGACGACTGAAATTCAAACAAAAGAAATTCCTGATGTAATAACTGAGGTGACGATTGAAGCAAAAGAGTAGTTTTGTAATAAAAGATATTGTTCGATAGGTCTTTTCTGTTGGGGTATTTTCATCTATACTGCGTTTGAGCGCAGGTGGCGAAATTGGTAGACGCACTACCTTGAGGTGGTAGCGCCCACAAGGGCATGGAGGTTCAAATCCTCTCCTGCGCACCGAACAAGATCATCTAAATTTATTAAAAAGAGAAAGGAAAAGGAATTCTCGTATTACTTCCATTTAGAAAAGTTTGTATTTCTAATTAATAAGAGATATAAGAAATAGTTACCTGAAATAAGGGCTTTTTTGTTTATCTTTTTTTTGATACAGTGTGTTTGTTTGACGATATGGTGCCTATAGTGTAACGGTTAACACCCGAGCTTGTGGAGCTCGTTATCTGGGTTCGAATCCCAGTAGGCACCCAATCTATATAATTTGATGTTGAAAGATAATATTTTGTGTTTCCTGGTGGAGTTTTTCCTTTTTGACTAGTTGTCTTTTTAAATAAAGAGGGTAAGGTAATTTTGTATGAAGAAATATTTTGTGACTATATTTTTCTCGGTGATAGCTCTTTTTGGTTTTATTAGTGCTAAGGCAGCACCTGTAGAGGTGTATTTCTTTTTTGGAGACGGGTGTCCTCATTGTGCTAAAGTTGAGCCGATTATCGATTATCTAGAAAAAGAGTATCCGGATGTTTTATTTTCTCGTTATGAAGTTTATAGAAACAAAGAAAATGCTCGTCTTATGTTTTCACTGTATGGGAAATACGGTGTACCTAAAGAAAGACAAGGCGCAGTTCCTATAGTGTTTGTTGGAGATTCATATCTTATTGGAGATCGTTCCATAATAGACAATTTGGAAGGAAGGATACGGGCGCTTATTCCTACTTGGGAGGAGTCAAAAATTGAGATCGTGGTTCCCGAAGAAACGCCGTCTGTCGCTGAATCAGTTCCAGCCACTACTACACAAACAAAAGAAGAAATTTCTCCACCAACCAAAGAGTATTCTTTGTGGGCTATTACGGCAGCTGCTGCTGTTGACTCGATTAACCCATGTGCTATTGCGGTGTTGTTAATTCTTTTAACGGCGTTGATGATTGGGTCTAATGACAAAAAACGCGCGCTTTTTGGAGCACTCGCATTTACATCTTCAATATACTTAGCTTATTTATTATTCGGACTCGGGATATTACAACTGATTAATGTAACTGGATTAGCAGGTATTGTAGGAAAGATCATAGGAGTTGTTGCTATACTTATCGGTTTGGCGAACTTAAAAGATTATTTCTTTTACGGCAAAGGAGGGTTCGTAATGGAAATACCTCTAAGATGGCGTCCGACTCTTAAAAAGTTATTGCGAGGAATTACTTCTCCGCTGGGGGCCTTTTTTATTGGGTTTATAGTAACTTTGTTTGAATTACCGTGTACTGGAGGTCCATATTTTTTCGTCATCGGATTGCTTTCACAAACGCAGAGTGTGTGGAGTGTCATGCCAGTGCTTTTGTATTACAATTTGGTGTTTGTTGTTCCGCTCTTAGCCATCACGTTTTTGGTGTATTTCGGATTTACATCAATTGAACATGCAGATAAGTGGAAGGAAAAAAATATTAAGGTTTTACATCTTATAGCAGGTGTAATTATGCTTGCGCTTGGTGTATGGGCGTTTTTCATGTAGAGGTATATGTTCAACCCCGAATTCAAAAATCATACTACTAATCAAGAACAAGATATCGCTACGTATAAACCAAGCAAAGAAGTTCTTAACGAGTTGGGTTTATTAGACAAAAAACATACCTTATGGGCGCAAATGATAGTGAGATCCCAAGTATTAACAGAATTATAGAGGCGTATATGCTCGGAGAAATAGAAGGGGAAAAAGCGATCAGTGAGGCGTACAAAATTTTAAATTCTAAGGCAGATTACCACTAAAGAGAGGTTATCCACACTACAATATTTGACTGGTGAACACTCGTTCACTATACTAGAAAACTAGTTATTAGCTACTAGTATTTAGAGGTATGAACAAAACACAATTTGCAAAGCGTATTGAAGATGAACTCGAAACGCTTAATTGGATTATTGACGAAAAAATTATCCAAGGAATTTCATACCGTCATGAGGCGAAACGTCACAAAGAGTTATTGCGTTGGGTACATCGTTTGCGCAAACCATCGCTACTACGTCGAATATCATCAGCACTCGCTCTTTTTTAATGACTGATTACATAGAAAAATTAAATATCTTTTTTAGACGCGAGCGTCGTATGCCGACGTATCAGGAGATGATGAAGTTATTTGGATTTAAATCTAAGAATGCAGTTTTCAAGGTTGTCGAAAAACTTGTAGAAGCGGGAGTGGTTGCAAAAGATCATCTTGGACGACTTACTCCAACTTCGCTTTTAGGAGAAGTGAAATTACTTGGGTATGTGGAAGCAGGTATACCGTCGCAAGCGGAAGAATTTGTATTTGATTCTGTTTCGCTGGATGACTGGCTTATTAATGAACGAGAAGAGACTTACATGTTGAAGGTGAAAGGGGATTCAATGATTGACGCCGGAATTATGGAAGGAGATTTTGTTATTGTTGAGCGAAAAGAAAAAGCAAATATCGGAGATATTGTAGTTGCTGAAGTTGATGGGTTATGGACGCTTAAATATTTGCGACAAGATACGCAGGGAAGAATGTACCTAGTTCCAGGAAATAAGAAATACAAAAATATTTATCCAGAAGAAACAATGCGAATCGGTGCAGTAGTCCGTTCAGTTATTCGTCGATATTCTAATTAGGACTTTCAAAAAAGAATAAAAACGATATACTCTCTGTCATTATGGAGACGATACCGTTTTTTGAGTTTACAAATACCCTGATTATGTCAGGCGTGTTAGCACTTCAAATTTTTTCAGCGGCACTTTTGTTGGGATTGCTCGGCGTGCCGTTTCTTACAAAGTTAGTAGATTATGTAGGTCGTCATGCGCTAGTCATATCTTTTATTGCTCTAATTGCAGGTCTTGTTGGGAGTTTATATTACTCAAGTGTTGCGAATTTTCCAGCATGTGTATTGTGTTGGGCTCAGCGAGTATTTATTTACCCTCAGGCAATTATCTTCGGCCTTGCATTGTTGTTTAAGCGCAGAGATGTATTGCTGTATACTGTCACACTTTCTGCCATAGGGTTTGTTATTGCACTGTACAATATTTATGTAGAAACATTTGCCGTTGCATCGGCTATTTGTGAGCCCAATAGTGTTCTTTCATCTTGTACTGAAAAGTATGTTGAAGGGTTTGGGTATATTACTATTCCGGTAATGTCAGGAACGCTTCTAGCAGCTTTGCTTCTTGTAGCATGGGCGGGAGTTTCTACTCGTAATTTTCCTCTCTCAAAATAGCTATTTGGTATACTGAAATGTTTTTATTAGGGTAGTTTTTATGTATGAATCAAAAAGTTGCTTGGATAGTTTTTATTTTGGCGGTTGTGGTCGGTGTATGGTATTTCGTTAGAACATCGTCCAAAACTGAAAAATCAGTAGAAGAAAAGTCGTCAAATGTAGGATCTGTCGAAAATCTGATAGACGGCGTGTATGTGCTTGATACAGCGTCTAGTACAATTACATGGACAGGTAGTAAAACCTTTATCAAAGGATATGCAGACTCAGGGATCCTCTCTTTTACCGGTGGCAGTGTGATAGTTTCTGAAGGAGCTATTGTTGCGGGTGCGTTTGTGATTGATATGAAATCGTTTTCTGTAATAGCAACGGGAATAGGGTCTGAAAATGAGAAGCTTGTAAATCACCTCAAATCTTCTGATTTCTTTAATGTAGCGCAGTATCCAGTTGCTGTCGTTGGGATACATAGTATTGTAAACGGCGCGGTAACAGCAGATGTTACTATCAAGGATGTAACTAAACAGGTTGTATTTCCAGTAATAGTTTCTCAAGTTGGAGAAGTACTTACAGCAGATGCTGATTTGACTATAGATCGTACGCTTTGGGATATTAAGTACGGCTCATCTACATTATTAGGAGATCTCGGAGATAACGTTATTGGTGATACAGTAACGCTGAATCTGTCTCTTGTAGCACACAAGACGCAATAAAAATCTGTTATTATTCTTCCTGGTTTACAGGAGCAAATATAATAAGCTGGGTTTATTCATTTAAATTATTTATATGGATTCAATAGTAGTTCAGAGAACATTGAAATATCTGGGGTGGCTTTTTGTCGCTCTTATTATTTTTATCGTGATCTTGAGCGTTAATGCGCTCAAAGAAAATCGTTACATCGGCGGAGGAGTTTCTGCAAGCAACGTTATTACTGTCTCAGGGGAAGGAGAAGTTTTCGCGGTTCCTGACATAGCTGAGTTTACCTATGGAGTTTACGCTGAAGCAAAGACCGTAGCAGAAGCTCAAGAGGCTATGGCAAAAAAGGGAAACGCTATCCTTTCGTACCTCAAGAGTAGTGGCGTTAATGAAAAAGATATAAAAACAATTTCTTATAGCGCAAATCCAAAGTATGAATGGACAAATCAGCCAACACCGTTAGGAGCAGAAATACAGTCATCAGGTGGTTCGGTTTCTGGGTATTATCCGAGTCCGCGCAATCAAGTAATCGTCGGTTATGAGGTTCTTCAAACTGTGTCGGTGAGAGTACGTGATACAGATAAGGTTGGAGAATTGCTCTCAGGAGTTGGAGAGAAAGGAGCTACGAATATCTATGGGCCGAACTTTACCATTGATGAAGAATATAAACTTCAACGAGAAGCTCGGAAAAAGGCAATTGTTGACGCAAAAGAAAAAGCTAAAGAGCTAGCGGGTGACTTAGGAGTTCGGCTTATTCGTGTGGTGTCGTTTTCAGAAAACGGAGGAGGGTACTATCCAACGTTTGCAAAAGGATTTATGGCAGTAGCAGAAAGTACGCCACGAGAAGCTCCTGAAATTCCTCTAGGTGAGAATAAAATTTCTGCATACGTTTCAATTACTTACGAAATTCGATAACGATACGTTTGTCTTTGTTTTTAAGAACGCGTTATTTCTTGCATCTAGTGCAGGGCGGTTTTTAGGAATTTTCGTACATATACTAAGATACTTCTAGTGTATGTTGGTATTATAAAATTGTTCGCATTTTGGAATTAAGTATTGGATGTGTTTTAGTTAATTTTTGCGAGTGTATTTCTCACGTATATCAAAAACGCTTTTCTGTGAGATAAATTGTTTCTGTTTTAGTAGTAAAAAATGTTACAATATAATAAAAGTTTTTCGTACAATCATATAAATCTTTGATTTTTCTCATTTAATTTCAATTTACATGCGCATAGATCAAGAGCAGCTTATACAATTTCTTGTTGATACAAAAATGCTTTCACTTTCTAAGGTGGAAGAAATAAAGAAGCATGCCCAAGAACGTGAAGTGTCTTTTGACGAGCTAGCAGTATCAGATGGAGCTGTTTCGGAAGATGATATGCGTCGAGCAAAGGCTCATGTAGTCGGAATACCGTTTGTTCGACTTAAAAATGAGAAGATAGACTTTGAGACTCTGATGCTTATTCCTGAACCGATTGCGCGCGCAAACAATATTGTTGCGTATAGAAAAGCAAAAGACACTCTAGAGGTTGCAATGCTTGATGTAAATGATCTAAAGGCGATTGATTTTGTAAAGAAAAAGACAGGTTTAACTATTTCTCCTCGACTTACTGATGTTGAATCTATTAAATACGCGCTTATTCAGTATCAAAAGTCGCTGAAAGCAGAGTTTGGTGACATTCTCAAAATGGAATCATCCGCACTTAATATTGCAATGGAGGGAACAGAGGAAGTGTCTGGTGAGGCGCTTAAAAAACTTGCAGAAGATCTTCCTGTGGTAAGAATTGTAGATACTCTTATACGTCACGCAGTTATCGATGGAGCTTCTGACATACACATAGAACCTATGGAGAAGGAATTACTTGTTCGATATCGACTAGACGGATTGTTGCATGACGCGATGACGCTTCCTAAAAGTGCTGCTGCAGGGATTGTTGCACGAATAAAAGTGCTTTCAAATCTCAAACTAGATGAAAAACGACTTCCTCAAGATGGGCGATTTAAGATGAAAATTGAGGAAGAGAAAGTGTCATTTCGTGTTTCAACGTTGCCAGTGTATTTTGGTGAGAAAGTAGTGATGCGTATTTTGCGTGAAGGTGCGTCTGGTTTTACGCTTGAGACACTCGGGTTTCATTCCGATGCACTTGAGGCGATTCACTGGGCAACCAAGCAATCAACGGGCATGATTCTAGCGACAGGGCCTACCGGCTCAGGAAAAACGACGACGTTGTATACAATGCTTGATATTTTAAACACTCCGGATGTAAATATTTCAACCATTGAAGATCCTATTGAGTATCAGATGCCTCGAGTTAACCAGACACAGGTAAAGCCCGAGATTGGTATGACATTCAGTAATGGACTACGTGCGCTTGTTCGTCAGGATCCAGATATCATTATGGTAGGAGAAATCCGAGATGGGGAAACTATAGGACTTGCGATTAATGCCGCTTTGACAGGACATCTTGTACTTTCAACTATTCATACCAATTCCGCAGCAGGCGCTATACCGCGTATGCTGGACATGGGTGCAGAGCCGTTTCTGATTGCTTCTACCATCAACGTTATTGTTGGTCAGCGTCTTGTGCGCACGTTGGTTCATAAAGAAAAATATTTTTTGGATGCAGGTGAATTAGAAACACTTGGTCAAAGTGTCGATCTGGATCGCATGATCTCGTTTTTGAAAAAAGAAGGAATTATCGCAGAAAATGCTACTTGGAAGGAAGTGCCGTTTTATCGTCCTAAACCAACAAAAGATAGTGATGGTTTTAAGGGGCGAATAGGTATACATGAAGTGTTTAAGATATCTTCTGCAACACGTGAACTTATAATTAAACGTGCTACATC
>JAPXOG010000003.1:29754-39859 GCA_033811555.1 Minisyncoccota bacterium | reverse complement strand
GTACAGTCGTGTGCGAATAGCTTTTTTTGCAAGAGCTCGAAGACGGTTCTTTTTTACAATGAACTTGGATAGGTCACGTTTGTGGTATCGTTCTTCACGAACCTTACGAAGACCGCCCCATTCATTTACTTTCTGGCGGAAACGTCGAAGGACGCCCATATTGTTCTCGCGATCTGAACGTATGATGTGAATAACTGCCATACAGAGCGTGATGATATCACATAGATGTTATCTTCGCAAGGGTTCTTAGGCTCGTTGGGATCTACGTTTTAGGTATTCAGATAGTCGTGCAAAAGGCACGGCATCTTGCTGGTTGGTGATCATGTTTCTTACAATTGCGGCGCCGTCAAAAACTTCTTTTTGGCCTATTATGACAACCAGAGGGGACCCTAGTTTACGTGCTTTATCCATTTGCTCAGACACACTATTTTTATGTAGTACAGAATGTACTCGTATGCGCGCTTTACGGAGATGTTCTCCTACAGAAAGCGTCTTAATTTTTGCTTGTAGTCCAACCTGTACAACAAATATGGGGGGAGTTTTAGATTGACGCTTTTGAATTATGTATCGCTCTTTAACGGTGCGCATAGGAAGAGATAGTGTTGCCTGGATTGCTGGAATACTACGTTTGTGTCCGAGTCGTCGAGACAGACTGTCATATCTTTCACCGTAGGCGATTGGGTTATTAGAATTAGAATCATTGTCTGACGGATTGAATGAAAAAATCGTCCTAGAGGCATATTGTTCAGGCGATACAAGAAACGGATCAAGAGAGTAAGGTATTTCCAATGATTCTAGGTATTCTAAGACTTCCTTAAAATGAGCCCGGCTTGGTTCTGAGAGATAATTAATCGCTTGTGGAGCTTCGTTACGTACGGCAATACATTTATTGTGATTGCATCGAAGTGGAGCAAAAACACTTTCTTTGAATGCCTCTCGACAAGATGGTTCTAATTCATGTAGGTGAGAGCGATAGTATGATGAAATAGCTTGTACATACGTTGCCACAGACTCACGTCCGCCGACGCTATTTATCATTGCTGAAGCTTCTTTTAAGCCATACTCTTGTAAAATTGCTTGTACTGTTTGAAACAGTAGACCCTCAGCCGAACTTTCCTTATCTCCGATGATTTCAAGTCGTAATTCTACATTCTTTTTATACGGAACTTTTCTTGTGTGTGCTGCAAGTATCACATTGCCTTGTTGAACATCATTTGTGACGAAAGTTCTAAGTGCAGCGACGTGGTGTGCAGGACAATGGTGTTTTTTTCCGAAGGCGAGATCCTCTTTATTGATTGTTAAAGGGCGGGATAGAGTGAAGCCGTAGTGATTGGCAACATCAATGGCTCGCTTAAGAGGCCCTTCGTATCCATATGAAGTATCATTGTTATCGATACAAGCGTGTCTGTTTATTAGAGAAGATTGTGCGTGTTTGAACATTATATTTTAGAAAGTATCAAAACGATGTTCGCCGGGGAAAGCTCCTATTTTTTTTACTGGAAGCAATCGTAGGAATGCGCGCCCGATAATATGATCGCGTTCAAGCGGTCCCCAGATTCGAGAATCAGAGCTAGCAGGGCGATTGTCTCCCATTACGAAGTATTCTGTTTTACCAAGGATTATATCAATATTGTCTAGTGTTGGTTGTGCTAGATACGTTTCGTCAAGAACCAAGCTTTCCGTATCCTCTTTTTCGCTTACTATTACTCTGTTGCCTGAAATTACTATATGTTCACCCGGTAGCCCAATTATTCGTTTGATGAAATATTTTGAAGGGTCTTTAGGATACTTAAAAATTATTACATCACCACGTTTAGGTTCTTCAAAACGATAAGAAATTTCATCAACAATTAGATATTCTCCGTTTTTAAAGGTTGGATCCATGGAGGAACCAGATACGATGAAAGGTTGAGCTATGAATACTCGTATTGGCAACACAACAAAGACCGCAATGATTATGAAGCGGATGAGTTCGGAGAAAAAAATACTCGAACCGCTTTGCTTGTGCGGTGTTTGAGTCGGCGTCGTTCGTTGTTGTTCGTACGATTCCATTTTATTTGCATACATTGTAGTCGTGTAAACCTATTGACGCAAGATTTTTTATCGTGTTGCAACTTTTTTTTGTGCAAGTGAGATGAAAATTTGACGCAATATATGTTCACGCGCTACACTATTTATCATATGCAACATCTAATCATTGGTTTAGGTAATCCAGGGGAGGAATACGAAGGCACTCGTCACAACACAGGACGCATGTTTGTAGAATTTTTTAGTAAACAACAAGATTTTTCTGAATGGGACTATGACAAAAAATCAAATGCACAGTGTGCAAAAGGGAAAATAGGTTCTCATATAGTGTTTTCGGCGCTTCCAGATACGTATATGAACAAATCTGGTGTGTCAGTAGCGTATCTTACGCGCACCAAAAAGGTAAAACCCGCACAACTTATAGTTGCATATGACGATTTAGATCTGCCTCTAGGTACGCTTAAGGTTTCTTTTGACAGAGGGTCGGGAGGACATCGTGGTTTGGAGTCGGTTATCAAATCTCTTAAGACGCGGGGGTTTCTTCGAGTTAGGTTTGGAATTTCGAAGGCGACTCCGAAAGGAAAAGTTAAGAAGCCTCAAGGAGAAGAAAAGGTTTTAAAGTTTTTGTTGGGTGCTTTTAAGAAAGAAGATTTACAAGTTTTGAAGAAGATGTTTAAGAAAGCTTCTGAAGCGGTTGTAGTTGCAATTAAAGAAGGGAAGGAGAAAGCAATGTCTCAATATAATTAGTTGGTTGAGAATAGTACGAAATAAAACGAAAACACGACCTGCGATTAGCAGATCGTGTTTTTGTTTTTTCTTGTTTGTTATTTCTTTCCACTGACGTAAGAAAGAGTCATGCGCTGTTCTTTTGGATCAAAAAGGTTAATCTTGAACGCATATGTTTTTCCTAGTTCAAGTGTTTCGCGCAGTTTTTCAATAGATTCAAATTCAGAAACATGAACAAGACCTGCAACGCCTTCTTCAACCGAAGCGAGTGCGCCGTGCTTGTTGTATTTAATGACTACAGCATTTACGACGTCATCTTTTGTATATTTCTTTCCTGCACTAACCCAAGGATTTTCCTTTAATGCTTTAATGGACAAAGAAATCTTGCCGTCTTTTATCTCGATAATCTTTGCTCGCATTTTTTCTCCAACTGAGAATAGTTTTCGTGGATCTTCAACAAGGCCCCAATCTAATTCTGAGATGTGGGCAAGACCTTCAAGTCCTTCTTCAATTTTCATAAATACTCCAAAGTCAACGATACCTGTGATTTCTCCGTTTACTTCGTCTCCTGTGGAATATTTTTCAACCAGTGCACCTTTTTCTTTCTCGTCAGATCCTTTTTCTGAGAAGATAAGTTTTCCTTCTTTTGGATCGGCTGTAATAATGGTTACAGAGAGTAACTCCCCAACAAGTTTTTGAAGTTCATCAAACACCAGCTCTTTGTCTCCTCCTTCTACACGAGGATAGTGTTCTTGACCCAACTGAGATGCCGGTAGAAATCCAGCAATACCTTGCCACTCAATAATAAGACCACCTTTGTTTGCCTCTTTTACTGGCAAAACGAAAGTTTTCTTTTCCTTGATTGCTTTTTCTGCATCGCTCCAGATAATCGCTTGGCGTGCTTCACGTAGTGATAGCTCGTAGTAACCATCTTCATTATTCGTTTCAATTACGGTACCAGAAACCTCATCCCCGATTGATATATTTTTAATAATATCGCGGGCGTTGTTGTACTCGCGTCCGTAAATGATACCCGATCCAAAAGGATGAATATCAACGATAACTGATGATTTGTGAAGAGCTACTACTCGTCCTTCAACGATGTCTCCTGCAACAGGAGGATTTTTGCTTTCTGCAAGTATAGAATCCATTACATGCGCGGTGTGTCCGCCTGTTGAGGTGGTTGTAGTTGTTTGTTCCATATATATAAAAACGTAAAAAAGGGCATAAGCCCATATGATGTTCTATCATGCGACGGCATCTATTGGCTTTGTTAGGTTTATAAAATGTCTTACCCCTTGTGCAAGACGCTGACGAGTATATCACTCTTTTTAATTTTGTTCAATTTATTAATATACTGGTTTTTTCAATAAAAATCAGTATACTTTTTTGTAGATGTTTTTTGTATTCCGGTGTAGCTCAATGGTAGAGCAGCGCCCTGTCAAAAGGCAGCGTTCGCGAGAAATCGCGGAATGAAAATCTCGGGATAACGGTGAACCCTAACCGCTCAAGCGTATGGCAACACCGTGGGAACCCTCTTGTGCATAAAGCATTAGTAGGGGCGCCGTAGAGACTAGATACCGAGATACCCAACCGCTATATATGGCGAGGGTAATGATATAGTCCACGCTTTAAGGAAACTTAGAGGTTAGTGTAAGGCGTTGGTTGTAGGTTCGAATCCTACCACCGGAGCATAAACTTGATTCTCTAGAATTATAATTGAATTTGAGGGCTAAATGAAACCAGAATTAAACTGTTAAAATAATTCGATTTTCGAAATATCATGACAGATATAAATTTGTTTAGTTTTAAGTATTTAAAGGAAAAGGCAGAAAAAGAAGGTAAAAGTATAGAGGAAGTAATAGACCAAATAGCTGTAAATATTCAAGAAAATGTTAATAAAGCTCTAGGATCTGGAAAAGAAGAAACTGAAACTATCGAACCAGAAACAGAAAAGAAAGAAGGTTTTTCTAAAAAATAAGTTAATGTCTTTATATATTGGCAATATTAATCCCTTTTTTATTTTAACCCTGATCATAATCGTGATAGGTATCTTTTATATTGTTCCAGAAGATACTAAACCTAAATATAATTACAAATATAATTACAAACGCCACAATTGGTTACTCACTAAGGCAGAGCGTGAATTTTATGAGGTTCTAATTCAGGTTGTTGAACAAGACTACATAGTGTTTACTCAAGTGCGTTTATCGGCGTTGTTTGATCATAAAGTAGAGGGTCAAAATTGGAACGCGGCTTTTAGGCACATTAGTCAAAAATCTGTTGATTTTGTTTTATGCGATAAGGAAGACATTTCCCCTAAACTAGCAATTGAACTTGACGACAGATCCCACGAACGATTCGATAGACAAAATCGCGATATAGAAGTCGAGCGTATTTTTAAACAAGCAGGCATGCCACTCTTAAGGATTCAAAATAGCGGAGTATTTAATCCTCAGGAAATAGCTGAAAAGATCAAATTATCTATAAATCCAAACCCGTAACTTCTTAAAGAGCATATTGATTAGTGGGTATAGCTCTTCTAAAGAAACAGTTAAAATAAATTATATGCAGTTATAGTATGAGATTTTCTATTATAATAACTGTTTAAGCTATACTACAAAAATCTTAAGCAGTTAGTTATAAACTACGTTATATTAATTCTGAAGTAAAGAATTTGGGAACCAGTTTAAAAAACCACAAAACTGTAAATCTTCCTTTATTTTAACCCAATTTGCAGATCTGAACTTGTCTAACTAAGGGTAGTAAAATTTTGAAAAAGATTTGCGCTCGGGCGGGCAAAAAGGAAGGGGGTTGGGGGGAAGGAATTTTTGCCCGCCCTCGCTTTTCCGCCGCCGCCGAATTTCGTATTTTGCTTCGCAAAATGCGCCGCCAATATAGTTGCGCTTGACCCGCCCTGCCCATTCGCGCACAACATTAAGGAACTCCCTTTTTGTTTGCCTAAAATCAATGTTTTTGATATCATTATATTAAACAAGTTGATATACACTCACTATAAGTAGTGTATTATAATAGTTTACCAAAGTCAAAACAATATGGCAAACACTGTTAGCGAAAATATCCGCAAATTGCGAATCAAAAAAGGAATATCCCAAGATCGCCTCTCCAAAGACGCTGATTTGGCTTTAAATACAGTTGTAAAGATAGAAACAGGCGAAAGCCCGAATCCCACAGTTGATACTTTAGAAAAAATAGCCAAAGCCCTTGGCGTGCCGGTGGCTGAATTATTTAAATAAAACACAAATACTATGGCTTTATTTAAAATTCAAAATCAAATAGTCAAAAAGCTTGTAACAAAAGATTTGGATTTAGAAAAAAATCTACAAAGTCTTTTTGAAAATAATCTTGACGAGATATTAAACATTTCATTTTTAGCCCATGAATATTCGACAAGTTTTGGGGGAAGAATCGATACTTTAGGTATAGATAGAAACGGATCTCCTTGCATTATTGAATATAAGAAAAACCAAAGTGATAATGTTATAAACCAAGGATTGTCTTATTTACGTTGGCTTTTAGATCACAAAGCTGATTTTGAGATTTTGTGTAGAAATAAAAAAATAGAAATTGAAATAGATTGGGATTCTCCTCGCGTAATTTGTATATCTGAAAGTTATAATAAATTTGATATAGATACCGCTGATATTTTGCCCATAAATGTTGAGCTTTTACGATACAGAATTTATGACAATGATATTTTATATATAGAGCCGGAAAATTATCAGAAAGTCAAAATATCAACAAGCGGTATTATGAAAAAAGGAGAGAGGCAAAGAGAAAAAAGAGAGGTTTTACAGAAAAATTATACTATCGATGAACATTTGCAAAAAGCAAGTAAAGAAATTCAATCTCTTTTCCTTAAGCTCAGAGAAAAAATTACATCGCTCGACGAAGATATAATCGAAGAGTCAAAAGCAAAGTATATCGCATATAAAACCTCAACAAATTTTGTAGATGTTGTTTTGCTTCATGGCAGTTTGAAAATATTTTTGAATGTCAAAAGCGGAGAATTAAACGATCCGGATGGGTTGGCTCGCGATTTAGCAAAGCCCAAGCCAGTTGGGCATTGGGGTAATGGTGATTATGAAGTTAAACTTGAAAAAGAAAGTGAGCTTGAGACTGTTTTTGCACTTATTAAACAAAGCTATGATTTGAATAAATAGTTATGCAAAAACCATATTACAAAAAAGATGATTTCACTTTATACCAAGCAAACTGCCTAGATGTTCTTGCTGAAATTCCCGAAAATTCGGTCGATATGGTTTTTGCTGATCCGCCTTATCTTCTCTCCAATGGCAGCTTCACTGTTCACTCAGGACGACGTGTAAGTGTGAATAAGGGCAAGTGGGACAAGAGTAACGGACTAAAAAAGATTTTGTTTCATCTTGAGTAGGTATGAAATTAACTTTTGATGAAAATGTTACGAAGAATTATAAAAATGCTTCACAAAGAGCGCGTGTTTTGACTGAGAATTGGGTTGATAATTACATCTACTGTCCGAATTGTGGACATTTGGAAATGGATAAGTATCCGAACAATCAGCCAGTTGCCGATTTCTTTTGTTCAAATTGTCGAGAAGATTATGAATTAAAAAGCAAACGGGATTCCGTTGGTTTAAAAATAGTAGACGGTGCATATCGCACAATGCTTGAACGACTACAAGATAGCCACAACCCGAATTTCTTTTTGCTAAATTACGATCTTCAAAATCTTTCTGTTTTGAATTTCTTTGTTATTCCAAAACACTTTTTTACTCCGGAGATTATCGAAAAACGAAAACCGCTTGCTAAAACAGCACGACGTGCGGGCTGGATTGGTTGTAATATTTTACTAAAAAATATCCCACAATCCGGCAAGATATTTTATGTTAAAGACGGTGTTGTTCAACTGAAGAAAAATGTTCTCGCAGATTGGAAAAGGACACTTTTTCTTCGCGAAGAAAAAGAAATTTCGGCAAAAGGTTGGCTTCTCGATGTGATGCGTTGCATCGAGAAAATAGGCAAACCAGAATTTACTTTGGATGATGTATACGTATTTGAAGGAGAGTTAAGTTCTCTACATCCAGAAAACAAATATGTAAAGGATAAAATTCGCCAGCAATTACAAATTCTGCGCGACAGGGGTTATCTAAGATTCATGTCGCGTGGTTATTATCGACTCTTATGATTTGTAAAGATTTACAAATTCAATATAACAAGATTTATGCCTTTTTTAGAAATACAACAGAATATTTCGATTATTTAGATTGGGATGGAGAAAATTTATATGTTTGGGAAAATAATAAAATAATCGAGCGATATTCATTCGAAGATTTGAAAAAAATAAAATGTTTATAGATATTACACGGAAATTGGTGATTCAGAAATGCAATTTGATTATACTTACGCCGCAAGTTTGATTAGAACATTTACGGAGGATCCGTCTCTAGTTTTAACAATTCGGGGTAGAAAATATACTTCAGAATTTGAATTTTATGTTGGCAAGCAGTTAATTAAAGTTTCAAGTGTTCAAACAGAGGTGGACGCTGGTTATGAGGGGGAAAATCAGGTTGTGCTTGTTGAAGCAAAAAATTTTAGCGCGACAAATGTAATTATCCGTCAGCTTTATTATCCATATAGACAATGGCAAGAACATACAAACAAAAAGGTTGTTACTCTCTTTTTCGATAAGGCCCGGGGCTCAAATGTATATTCAATTTGGCAATTTGAATTTACTGATCCGAATAATTACAACAGCATTAAATTGGTAAAATCTGGGAAATTCAGAATTAAAGAGAAATAATCTTATAAAAGAAGAATTTGTAAAAAGAGCAATAATTAAATATCTCTCCCGAAAAGAATGGGGCACAAATTTACAATTTGGAGCTCTCCACGATCGCGGTGTTGATATAAAAGTCCGTCATAATCGTTATGCACGTTATTTTTTAATTGAGTGTAAGGGACAAGGAATTGGTCACGGGTCTAACGAAGTTGCTTTTGTTTATTCTCTCGGACAAGTTATAAGTCGCATGAAAACTGGCGGGACTACAAGATATTATTATGGATTAGGTTTGCCAGAAAAATCTGCAAATATTGCCTTGCGCCGTTTGCCGTGGCAAGTTGCCAAGAAATTATTACTTTATGTTTTTTCATGCGATGAAAAAGGAAATGTGAAGCAATATTCTTGGCAAGATTTGAAAAAGGTGCAAGGTTCAAAAAAATAAATGCCACCAAAAAATTTTTGCGAATCTTAAGCGTGGGGGCGTGGCGGAAAAGGAAGTGGGATGGTAGAGGTTTAAGGGGTAAAACATAACATCTTTTTAGTGCGATTTAGCGCTTATTGTTCTATAATATTTCTGTAGATTTAAAGAGTCGTTTTTAAAATTGTAAATTAATATTATGAATAAAAAGAAAATTTTAAATATTGCAGGTATTGCAATATTAGTGCTTATGCTTATTGTTTGCGGATATTTTGGATTTAAAAATTTTCAGGTACAAAAAAATAAAAGTACTTTACCAATAGATACAGATAAAACAGAAACTACAGAAAAAACTATAGAAATAAAAACTGATTTTTATGAAATAACTGCAAAATACCCTGTTGAAAAATTGGACAAAGAGAACTTAATTAAACAATTTATTGATTACCAAGTTGAGCAAAAGAAAGAGGATTGGAAAGAGGGAGGGGAAATTTACAATGAAGAAAAAGAGGTGGAAAAACAATTTCCAGACCGTCCAAAGATGACTTATTTATTTAACGTTAATTATCAAAAGTTTGAATCGACTGATTTTGGTACTGTGTCTTATGTGCTTATTCTTGAGGAATATACGGGAGGAGCAAATGGTAATGCGAAAGTACAAACTTTTACTTTTAATAAAGACGGTTTTGTAGATATAAATTCAATATTAGATCTCGCAGGATCTGTTAAAGACGAAAACGGGAATACTCTATATAATGATTTGGCACTAACCAAAAAACTACAGCAAAAAGCGCTAACCAATCCAGAAGAGTTTCCAGTTGAACAAATTTTAAATGAAGGTTTGGGTCTATCGTATCTTAAACCAGACGGAGTAACTCTAGATCATGAAAAATGTATGTGTGATGGTTGGCTTTATGCTTCAAATCTTCAAAACTTTGTCGTATCGAATCAAGGTTTGACATTCTACTTTAATAAATACGAAATAACTATCGGAGCAAGTGGGATTTCTAGCATATCCTTGGATTGGGAAAGTTTAGAGCCATACAGGCTAAGCTCTTTTAATTAAACCAATGGTTTTAGTTGAAAATTAAGAGTAGATTTTGCATTTATTGCATCTACAGCCGTTTGGTTTTATATACTCATCAAAATATT
>JAPXOG010000003.1:0-29744 GCA_033811555.1 Minisyncoccota bacterium | reverse complement strand
CTTCTCCATAATCATAAGTTAATTCGCTATTTGCAGGGATATTCTTTTTTGCGAAAACAAAAATTCTGCCTCTGCGAATGTCTATTTCACAATTAGGCGCACATGAATGGTTTATATATCTTGCTGTATTGGAACGAGAACTTCCATCTATAAACCGGTTATAACTGGTTTCAAATAAATATTTACCTCCACGAGTATCTGATTCTGCTCGTGTGTGTACAGAGCCCGTGTATTCTATGATAAAACCACCTTTTTCTATTGGTAATTCTGTAAATAGTCCGAGTCCTGCAGACGAGCGACGAACTCGAAGAGCACGTACAATATTTCGGTATTTTTTGGGAAGTGGAGTTGGCATAAAAAGTGTCTTTTTCTATTTAAATACTTCCCAAAGCTTTTTATCTTCGTTACCGTCAATTTTGAACAGAGCCACACCGAGTAATCCGTATTCGCGTGCAAGATCTACTTTTTGTCGAACAGCTTCAGCATCACTCCAAGTTGCATAGTAAAAAGCGGAAGGTTTTTTGGTTGAAGCTGTATATGCGAAGCTTTTAACGATAGCTACGCTTGCATCAGGAGTATCACGTGGTATGGAAAATGATATCTGTGGCGCATGATTATTTACAGGAAAAGAAATGAAAAGTTCTCCTGCTTGTGTGCGCCCAGGCGTTATTCCATGTTCCTTCGCAGTTTTAGTTCCATAGGAAGGATTAAATGCACCAGTTTTACCATAATCTTGATATGTATCAGAATAGACGATCACCTCATATTCATGCCCGTATGTAGGGATGCCTAGCGACACTTTTTCTTTCGGTATTGTTTGTAGTGTAAGCTCAATAACTTTTCGGACCCACGCAGGATCAGATAAAGGAATGTAAGGTTCTCCTTTATATTTTTCGTTTAGTTTTAAATCTGCTCGTTGCTGATCGTAAGTCATGATATTGACTCGGTCACAATACTTTGCGATTGCTGAGAAATCATTTGCATAGCGAAGGTCGGTAGGTATTGTTTTGTACAAAGAATCAGGGGGTGTGCGCGCTTCAATGGTGCAAGAAAGTATTTTTTTACCCAGTGCCTTCTTGAGTTCTTTAAGAAATAAAGCAAAGGCTTCATATGTATCGGCTGATTTTCCTTCGTAGTCAATGTCTATGCCATCGTATTTCTCTTTTTTCACTAGAGAAGTAATTTCCTGTATGTGTTGTTCGCGAGTTTGAGGATTGCTGAGGAGTGAGTGTATAAGCCAGGTGTTGCTTGACATTATTGTAGGAATAACGAGAACATCTTTTTTGCGAGCGGTTGCAAACAGTTTTTTCCAAGGGTCTTTCTTAATGTCTGCCAGAGCGATAAGAGAGCCGTCGCTTTTAACAGAAAAAGCAAAAGGGAAGATAACTGAAAGTGACTTTATATTCTTAGTTGCGTCTTTAGTTCCAGTTTTTTCAGCCCAATAAGGAATCCATCCAGACACTTCGAGTTTTGAGGTTTTGGCAGAAATAGGGGCAGGGAAGAAGCTAAATAGAAAAAGTGTCACGCACAAAAATAAAGTTTTTCTAAAAGAAATATTAAACATACAAAAATAGTATATCGTATTTTTAAATAAGGTTTTAGTTGATGTTTTTGTATATGTGTTAAAACTTGACAATATAACTAGAATATGCTACCATAGTAAATGGAGCACCCGAATGGACGGGTGCTAGTCTTGGAAGGAGGAGAAGATGGCGGCAGGGCGCATGAGGCACATCTGGAAGAGGAAGCGGGGCGCGTCGTACTTCGATCACCGCGGTCCTTCGCGGCCGTCGAAGGAAAACACGAAGCCCGCCGACGACTTTCGGCGGATCGTCGGGGTCCGTTGCCCCGACGTCGTCCCGACGGAGGCGCCCATGCGCCTCAAGGTCGTCTCCTGCTCCTACAGGGAGCGGGAGGGTGTCAGCGCCTTCTACATGAGCTGACACAGACATCTCCTTCTATCGAAAACGGCCCCGAGTAAGTACTCTCGGGGCCTTCAACATTCAAATAGGATGAAAAGATGATACAATCTAATTTCTTATGGAACAACGACAAAATGTACCCACAATAAAGGTTGCAGTGTCTTCTATTGTAGTGATTCTGGTTGTTGTATTGGGTTACGGATCGTATAAATACTTTCAGCTTAATAAACAGTTTGTTTCCGCTTCAAGTACTGTACTGAAGCTTTCAGATGAACTTGCACGAACGGAGGCGGAAAAGGAAGATTTGCGTGATGAATTACGATTTCAGGAGCGTAGGGTAGATGAACTACAGGAGTTAGTTGAGGAAGTAACAGGTACAGTAGGGGAACTTGAAAAATTAAGCCAAATGGATACTGAACTTTTGCAAAAATACTCAAAAGTATTTTTTCTTAACGAGCATTATATTCCTAAAAAACTAGCGAATATAAATTCTGATTTTGTTTATGATAAAAATGCAAAATTACAGATACTTAAGGAAGTCAGACCATTTTTAGAAGATATGATAGAAGATGCTAAAGATGAAGGAGTTGATTTGTACGTTAAATCTGCGTACCGTTCATTTGGAACTCAAGCTAGTTTAAAGTCAGGATATACTTTAACTTATGGATCAGGGGCCAATGCTTTTTCAGCTGATCAAGGTTATTCCGAGCATCAGTTAGGTACTACCGTAGATTTTACTACTAAAGGATTGGGGGGTGTGTTAGATGGATTTGAAAAAACTCCAGAATATAAATGGTTGCTTAAAAATGGATATAGATATGGTTTTATAATGTCTTATCCTGAGGGAAATGCTTATTATCAATATGAACCTTGGCATTGGAGATTCGTTGGAAGAGATTTAGCTCGTTTTTTGCATAGGAAGAATAAATACTTTTATGATGTAGAACAAAGGGTTATAGATGAGTACCTTTTAGAAATGTTTGATTAGATTTAGTGTTTTTAACCTTAAAATATAAGGACTTTTAAGAACTGTGGATAACTCACTTGCACGATTTTGAGGGTAGTGTATATTCATACTCGTAAGCGCCGCCACGCAAGTGGGGGCGTTTACATTTGAGGAGAGAATATTTAGGAAAGTAAGAACTGTGGATAACTCACTTGCACGATTTTGAGGGTAGTGTATATTCGTACTCGTAAACGTCTCCACGCAAGTGGGGGCGTTTGCGCGTTTATGGGGTTTTTATTTTTTTGAGTATATTGTTGGTATGGTACAAGTTATCGTACGAGTTACACCAAATTCTAGGAAAGAAGAATTTACGGAAACGGGTCACGGTGAATACTCTCTTTTGGTACGAGAAAAAGCACAAGGCAATCAGGCAAACCATAGAGTTCGTGAAGTGATAGCGAATCATTTTAGGGTTCCGGTGCGCTTAGTGCGTATAATCACTGGGCATCGTGGAAGAAAAAAACGATTAGAAGTGTTAGAATAATATAGAAACATTATTCGCCTAACCACATTTGTCATATGATTAACATCTCCTTAAAAACGACCGGCATGGGATTAACACCGGCATTACGTTCTTACGTTGAAGACAAGATGAAGGGCTTGGAGAAGTTTATTGACCCGTCTTACCAGGTGAAGGCAGAAGTAGAAATAGGACAGACGACGCATCGTCATCAGTCGGGAAATATTTTCAGATGTGAAGTGAATCTTACGATTCAGGGAGATCTTATACGCGCGGTATCACAACAAGAAGATTTATATGCGGCAATAGATGTTGCAAAAGATGAGTTGCTTGATGAGGTAAGAAAACACAAGGATAAAAAAACGAAAAATACACGTCGTGGTGCTCGTTTGTTCAAGGAGTTAATACGCAGGTTTGGATTTGATAAAGACGTGAAAGAATAATCAATTTAGAAATTCTTTATACGTCATTTCCCTTTTCCCTTCTGGTATTATATGTGTAATGGTAAGTGTGTCGTTTTTGTATGTGGCACCAGTAATTATGACGCGTATTTTACGCTCCCCTTTGTTTGTGTAAAAAAAGGCACGGGGCCATACATCATACGCAAGTATTTTTAGATAATTAGTATACGGATCGTCTGCTAAATCAATTAGAGCATCCTCTTTTTTTATAATATGGCAAAAGGTTGCGTCTTTATCGTTTTGAGGAATAGGAGTTATAGAATTTTGTAAGTACTCTGGAAGTACGCGTGTAAGCAGTTTAGCACCTACCTGTGCCAATTTGGGTCGTAGTTGTGAAGCCGGAATTGGCCAAGAAACAACACTGTCAGCAACTGATTCTTGCGCAAGGATGGGTCCATGATCCATAAGTTCATCAAGTAGCATAATTGTTACGCCAACATTTTCAGCTGTTTGTTCTTTGAGGATTTGTGATTCAATTGGAGAAGGGCCGCGGTGCTTCGGTAGTAGAGAGGGATGCATGTTCAATGCCCCAAATTTTGGGATTGAAAGAAGTTCCTTGGGAAGAATTTTTCCATATGCGACGACGACATACACTTCAGGTTGTAAATCACGCATTGTTTCAAGAAATGAAGGATCTCTTAAGGAAGTCGGCTTATGGACTGGTAAAGCGTGTTTTTCTGCCCACATAGAAACGGGCGAAGGGAACATTTGTAAACCTCGTCCACGAGGAGCATCTGGAGCAGTTACTATCGCACAAGGTAAAAGATCCTGTGCGTATAGTTCGTCAAGTGCGGTGACCGCTATATCAGGCGTGCCAAAAAAAATAAAGCGAATGTTATCCAACGACATTGTTAGGTGCGGGAATAGTACGTATATCCCGAGCAGTATCTATAAAAAGTGTTCCTTCAAGGTGGTCGATTTCGTGTTGAAATATTTGAGCAATAAGCCCTGAAGCTCCAAGTGTGAAAGGTTTTCCATGTTCATCCAACGCTCGTACCGTTGCTTTTGTTGCGCGATGCACTTCTCCGTATTTCCAACGCACAGAAAGACACCCTTCTTCCATCCATTCTTTTTTCTTTGAAATCTTAATAATTTCAGGGTTTATAAAAACGCGATCAGGTGCTTTTTCTCCGAGTGTTTTGCCAAGCACCTTTCCTGAAATTATGAAAATTCGTAACGAGACACCTATTTGAGGAGCTGCAATAGCGACGCCGAATTCTTCAAGTTCAAGCGCTTTTTTCATGTCGTTAAGAATTTTAGATATAGAAGGTGTTTTTATATCTTTCTTTAAAACAGATTTAGCCTTCTCACGTAGAACGAGGTTATTTTGTTGAACAATCTTAACCATGTATTAGAGTATACATTTTTTAACCGATTTTTCTATAAGAAGATAAGTTATTCTTGGATAGTCGAGGTTGTGTAGTTAGATTATTGCAATAAAGAGGTTAGGATGATAAGACGCTGTGAGAGTATAAATTAAGTACCTATTTTCAGATTCGAGTAATATTTTGTTTCTTTACAAACTTGATGCTGTGGTAGTCTAGATATATGAGTAAGATTTTTGTTGGATTATCAGGGGGAGTTGATAGTGCGGTTTCGGCGGCAATCCTTAAAAAAGAAGGACACGATGTTACAGGGGTGTTTATAAAGGCGTGGCATCCTCCATTTTTGAAATGCGATTGGAGAAATGAACGTCGTGATGCAATGTCTGTGTGTGCCAAACTCGGTATCCCTTTTCGTACTTTTGATTTGGAAGAACGTTATAAAAAAGAAGTAGTTGATTACATGATTTCGGAGTATGCAGAAGGACGAACGCCAAATCCGGATGTCATGTGTAACGATAAAATAAAATTCGGTGCGTTTTTCTCTATGGCACGAGAAGAAGGAGCCGAATTTATAGCTACAGGGCATTATGCACGTCTTAAACGAGAAGCACCAAAAACTAAACAACAGTCATCAGAAAATAAACATAAAATATCAAACTATGAGTATGATGCTTTAAAAGTAAAGATGTACGCAGGAATTGATCCAAACAAAGATCAATCTTATTTTCTGTGGAGAGTTAAACAAGATGTTTTGCAACACGTATTATTTCCAATAGGAGATCTTACTAAGAGTGAGGTGCGTGATATTGCTAACTCACTAGGTTTGCCAGTAGCAGGTAAAAAAGATAGTCAGGGGGTATGTTTTCTAGGGCATCTCAATTTAAAGGATTTTTTAAAACAATTTATTACTATTGTACCAGGTGATGTGCTGTCTGAGAGTGGAGAGACAATAGGTACTCACGAAGGTGCTCATATATATACTCTAGGACAGAGGCATGGATTTACAGTTACTAAAAAAACTCCAGAAGATGGGCCGTTTTATGTTGTAGATAAAGATGTTGTTCACAATACTATTACAGTATCTTCTCGATTAAAAACTACACATACCTTCAGTGTATCTTCAGTGAAATTACAAGAATGTAATTGGATTTCGGGAACTATTCCGATTACAGGAAAATATGAAGCGCGTTTTCGTTATCGCCAACAACTGTTTTCATGTGAGTATGATCCAGATGAGATGTGTGTTCGTTTCGATGAACCTCAAAAATCAATTGCCCTAGGGCAATCTCTTGTACTGTATAAAGAAAACGAGGTAATTGGTGGGGGTGTGATTAACGCTATTTTATAGTGTGTTACGATATTAGTATGCTAATTACAAAACTAGATGGAGAGAGTGAGCCCTTTGAGCCACGTAAACTATACGAGTCATTATTACGAGCGGGGGCCTCTGACTCGGAAGCGCACGATATAGTATCTCTCATAGAAAAAAAGGTTACTGAGGGCATGACTACGACAAACATTTATCGTTATGCTCTTCGTTTGTTGCGTAAGATGTCGCGAGCCCCTGTCGCAGCACGATATTCATTACGACGAGCCGTTTTGGACTTAGGACCTTCAGGATACCCGTTTGAACAATTGCTAGGTGAAATGTTTCGTTTAAAGGGTTACAACACCACTGTAGGAACGACACTCCAAGGTAGGTGCATATCTCACGAAGTTGATATAGTTGCGCGCAAAGAACGAGAACTTATTTTGGTTGAAGCAAAATTTCATAATGCACAAGGTTTTAAAACTGATGTTAAGGTAGCTATGTATGTTTATGCACGAATGATTGACCTACGGGACAATCATTACGATGGTCTTTGTCCGACAGGAGGTACGTGCTCGTCATGGCTTGTAACGAATACAAAGTTTACTGAAAACGCAATTAAGTATGGAAAATGTACGGGCATGCGATTAATAGGTTGGGGGTATCCGAATGAAGGAAATCTGCAAAATTTGATAGAAGAAACTAAGTTACACCCTTTGTCGTGTCTTACCACGTTAACTCAAAAAGAAAGAGAGAGCATGTATCAACGAGGTTATGTATTGTGTAAAGACGTAACAGAAGATCCTAATGTACTAGAAAATGCTGGTGTTACAGGGTCAAAAGTAGATAAAGTTTTACAAGAGGCACATCGTTTGTGTATATAATAAAACTTCTATGGAATATATTTTTTCAATGTTGAACGAGGCTCATTTTTTTCAGTTGTTAATTTCTTTGCTGTTAGGGGTATCTATAGGCGCAGAACGCACGCGAGCTGGGAAAAATGCTGGTTTACGTACATATGGACTTGTATCTATGGGCTCGTGTCTGTTTGCTCTTATTGCTATAGGAGTTATTTCTTATCCTGGTGTGACAGTATCGGATGCTGACGTTATGAGGGTTGTGGCTGGAGTAGTTACTGGTATTGGGTTTTTGGGAGCAGGATCAATCATTATGCGAGGTGAAGAACTTACTGGTTTGACAACAGCTGCTGGTATGTGGGTATCTGCAGGTATGGGTGTAGCAGTTGCGTTTGAGTTATATTCTCTTGCGATTGTTGCTGCTATTTTAACGCTTGTAATTTTTACTCTGCTTTGGTCTTTTGAGCTAAAAGTTTTTAATAAGAATGATTCTATAAAAGGAAGCTAAGATAAAGAACTTAGAAGTTTAACTTCTAAGGAAGTTAAACTTCTGAAGTGCTCAATACCCACTTTGCTCCGTCTGAAGGGGGGTTGTTGTGTTACACTGTAGGTCATGGCTGGATATCGACAAAAAATTTTTGATCCTGAATCAAAAGAGCCGTTTAAAATTTCGCGGAGCAAAATAGATCTATTTGTAGAATGCCCCCGTTGTTTTTATCTAGACGTTCGACTAGGAGTTAAGCGCGTGTCGGGACCTCCGTTTACTCTTAATAATGCAGTAGATGAGCTTCTCAAACGTGAGTTTGATGCACATCGCGCAGAAGGTTCGCAACATCCGTTTTTGGAAAAATATGGAATAGATGCGATTCCGTTTGATGATCCGCGTATGAACGAATGGCGAGATGCTTTAAGAAGAGGTATATCAACACTCCATGAAGAAACTAATTTAATTTTACGTGGTGGAGTGGATGATGTATGGAGAAAATCAAGTGGGGAGCTGATTATTGCAGACTATAAAGCAACTTCTAAAAAAGAGGGTCCAAAAACACACGATGATTTATATGATTCTTATAAACGTCAAGTTGAGATTTATCAGTGGCTGTTTAGACGTAATGGTTTTCAAGTGTCTACGACTGCTTACTTCGTGTATGTGAATGGAAAATCAGATCTTAAAGCGTTTGATGCAAAACTTGAATTTGATGTAGAGCTCATTCCTTATATAGGCGATGATTCATGGATTGAACCCACAATATATAAAATGAAAAAAACTCTAATGTCAGATGAAATTCCTCCTTCTGGTTCTGGATTTGGAGGCGGTCCTTGTGAATTTTGTGCTTACAGAGAATCTGCGGGGAATGCTTTTAAGAAACATATTACGATGGTTCATGAAAAGAACAAAAAAGAAAGTATTAAAGAAACCCTATTTTAAAGGTGCACAATCTGAGTTTGCACAAAAAGTATATTCGGTTGTCGCCCGTATTCCGAAAGGAGCCACTATGTCATATGGGGAAGTGGCAAGGTGTGTTGGCAATCCCAAGGCTGCTCGAGCGGTTGGAAACGCTTTGAACAAGAATCTAGATACTAGAGTACCTTGTCATCGTGTGGTTCGAGCTGATGGGAGTTTGGGAGGATACGCGTTTGGTGGTTCCATGAAAAAACGTTCGATACTGAAAAAAGAAGGAGTCGTGTTATAATTATTTTGTATGGCATATAATTTTTTAAATCTAAAAACAAAGGTGAAAGAAATACAGGAGTGGCTAGTCAAAGAGCTTTCAGCTATTCATACTGGCCGTGCCAGTGTGGCTTTGTTGGATGGAGTTCGAGTATCTGCTTACGGAAGTACGATGCCGATACATCAGCTTGCAAATATTGGAGTAGAGGATGCACGTACCTTGCGAATTACCCCATGGGACGTGAGCGTTTCAGGATCTATCGAAAAAGCAATTCAAGAGGCGAATTTGGGGGTATCAGTAGGATCTGACGGAAAAGGTATTCGAGTCTCATTTCCAGAGATGACTACTGAGAGCCGTGAACGGTATGTAAAAATCGTTAGGAAGAAACTTGAGGAGGCTCGTATTTCTATTCGTGGAATTCGAGAAGAGGTGTGGGGTGATATTCAGGCGCGAGAAAAAGCAGGAGAGATGAGTGAGGATGATAAATTTCGCTATAAAGATGAAATGGAAAAGTATATTAAAGAGGGAAACGAGCAACTTGAAACATTGGCAAAGAAAAAAGAAACAGATATTCTTGGATAATACATGACAGTCGCACTTTTCATTGTAGTTCTGGCCGTTCTCGTGTTTGTTCATGAACTAGGGCATTTTTTGGCTGCTCGCTCTGTTGGTGTGCGAGTAACAGAGTTTGGTATTGGATTTCCTCCTCGCTTGTATTCAAGAAAACCAAAAAGAAGCGAGACAACGTATTCAATTAACTTGATACCATTCGGTGGTTTTGTAAAACTGTTTAAAGAGGATGAAGATACAGGAACGCTTTCATCGGAGGATTTTTCTTATACTTTAGATTCTCGTAAATGGTGGCAGAAAATTTGGGTTCTGTCAGCGGGTGTATTATTTAATGTTTTGCTTGCGTGGATACTTACATCTATCGGTCTTTCTGTTGGATTACAGGTTTCAGTTGATGAGACCACACCAGGTGTCGTAGATACTCCTTCAGTTATAGCGCTTCACGTTGAAAACAACTCACCAGCTGCACTTTCTGGATTTGTTGCAGGAGATTCATTTTTGCGTATATGTGATATTACAGACACTTGTGTTACACAACCAACGATTGAAGAAGTGATGTCATTTATTTCAGAACGTCCGAAAGAAATTTTGGAGGTAGAGGTTAATCGTAGAGGCACAAAGGAGATTCTTTCAGTAATCCCAGAGGTGCGTGAGATAGATGGTAAAGAGCGTGCAGTTATAGGTGTTGTACTTGATACCACAGCAACTGTAAAACTTCCTTTGTGGCGATCTGTTGTTGAAGGCGGAAGCATGACTCTGAATGCTTTACGTAACGTATCAGTAGGATTATGGGGATTTTTAGTACGTACTGTGACAGGCCGCGCGGATTTCTCTCAAATAGCAGGACCGGTTGGTATAGCAGGTCTTACAGGAGACGCGGTATCCGAAGGATTTTCTGCTCTCCTTTCATTTGCTGCAATACTTTCTCTAAATCTCGCTGTTATTAATCTGATTCCATTTCCGGCGCTTGATGGAGGACGTATACTATTCGTTTTCATAGAAATGATTAAACGTTCTCCTATTAAACCGATAGTTGCTAACACTCTCAACATTATTGGGTTTGCTTTGCTAATACTTTTGATGATTATAGTTACTGTTAATGATTTAGTTAGATTGTTTTAGACAAGTTGTGGGTGTTGGGCGTTAACCGTATAATGTAACAGTATGCTTTTACAATCACAGTTGTTTACAAAAACACGAAAGGAATCGCCGTCTGACGAGGTTGCGAAAAATGCGCGCTTACTGATACGAGCTGGTTTTGTTCATAAGGAAGTGGCAGGGGTTTATTCTTTGTTGCCACTCGGTTTCCGTGTTATTGAAAAAATAAATAAAATTATTCGAGAAGAAATGAATGCTATCGGAGGACAGGAGGTTTATCTTTCTGTTTTACAAAATCCAGATTTGTGGAAGCGCACAGATCGTTGGGCTGGTGAAGCAGACGAAATTTGGTTTAGAACACAGTTAAAAGGAGGTGGAGAATTGGGGCTTGGATTCACTCATGAAGAGGCGCTTACTAACATTATGAGAGATCACATATCATCTTATAAAGATTTACCGAAATATGCTTACCAAATTCAAACGAAATTTCGGAACGAAGCTCGAGCAAAAAGCGGAGTTCTTCGTGGACGAGAGTTTTTGATGAAAGATCTATACTCTTTCTGTAAAACTCGTGAAGAGCAGGACGCATTTTATGAACTTGTACAGGAAGCGTATATGAAAATTTTTACACGCATAGGTCTTGGTGACCGAACTTATCTGACTTTTGCATCAGGGGGAGTGTTTTCTAAATATTCACACGAATTTCAAACTTTATGCGATACAGGTGAAGATATTATTTTTGTAGATGAAGAAAAAAGAATTGCAGTAAATAAAGAAGTGCTCAATGACGAAGTTCTTGCAGATCTAGGACTTTCGCGAGATACGTTAGTAAAGAAAACCGCAGTTGAAACAGGAAATATTTTTTCGCTTGGTACTCGGTTTTCAGAAGGATTAGGTCTTTTGTTTCGCGATGAAAAAGGAGAACAACATCCAGTTATAATGGGAAGCTATGGATTTGGACCGACACGTGTTATGGGGGTTATTGCGGAAGTGTACGGAGATGAAAAAGGACTTTCATGGCCAGCAACAGTAGCTCCTTTTGACGCGCATATCGTCTCTTTGGAAAAAGAAGGAGAATCGGACGTCTCGCGTCGAGTGGAAGAGCTTGTTATTAAACTGGAATCTGAAGGTTTTGACATTTTATATGATGATCGTAATCTTCATGCAGGAGAAAAATTTGCAGATTCAGATTTGATCGGTATTCCAGTACGGATTGTAATAAGCTCAAAGAATGTAGGCACAGATTTATTTGAAGTAAAACTACGAACAGAGAATGACGCAAAAATGCTTTCATACCAAGAACTAGTTTCACTACTTAAGCGATAAGTGCTCATGATTTTTTAGGATTAATTAAATACATTTGCTCTTTGGGGAAATAAGGATAAAATTGTGTGTAAATGTGGGAAAAACTCCGACAAAAAGTACGGGGCCTGGTGTCTGATGACATCGGCATTGATCTTGGTACAGCGAATACGCTTGTTTATGTACGTGGTAGAGGGATTATAGTAAATGAGCCTACTGTAGTGGCTGTAAATCAGAAAACAGGACAAGTAGTGGCTGTCGGTTCTGAAGCAAAGCGAATGTTGGGAAGAACTCCAGAGCACATTACTGCAGTTCAACCACTAACAGATGGTGTTATTTCTGATTTTGAAGTTGCTGAGGAATTTCTTGCGTATCTTATCCGTCGTGTTGCTGAGGGAAAGAAAAAATTATTTGGTCCGCGAGTTGTTATCGGTGTACCGTTTGGAACTACAAACGTAGAGCGCCGAGCCGTACGAGATGCAGCACTAAATGCTGGAGCTCGCGAAGTGCATGTGGTTGAACAGCCGATGGCTGCTGCTATAGGTATAAGGCTTCCGGTTGATGATGCTTCTGGAAGCATGGTGGTTGATATCGGAGGTGGAACGACAGACATTACTGTCATGTCACTCAATGGTGTCGTTAACGGAAAAAATATAAAAGTGGCGGGCAATCGTCTGAATAACGATATTATTTCGTATGTGCGAGATGAATTTAAAATTCTTATCGGTGAACGTACTGCCGAAGATCTAAAAATACATGCAGGAGCTATTATATCCGGTCCAGCTCCAATTGAAGTTACAATACGTGGGAGGGATTTAGTTACCGGATTACCACGTGAGGTTGTAGTAACAGATGCTGATGTACGTGAGGCTATTGCACCGTCAATAGATGCGTTGGTTGAGGCAATAAAAGAGGTTCTAGAAACAACTCCTCCTGAAGTACTAGCTGATGTTATGCGACGTGGTATTTATCTTGTCGGTGGTGGTGCGTTGATTCGTGGATTTGACGAATTTTTGCGCGAATGGCTCAAGGTTTCAGTGTACATTGCCGATGATCCTCTGACTTCTGTTGCTCGTGGCACAGGCATTGTGCTTGAGGATTTATTACGTTTCAATGAAGTAATTATCGACGAAGAACATGTACTCCCACCGCAACTATAAACGACAGCGTTTAAATGGTCTGAGTATAGTGGGAATTATTTTTTCTATTATTCTTGTGGCAATAGGAGTGTTGCGTCCACCGTGGATGTCTAGATTTGTGTTGATTGTGACTCGACCTTTGTACATCTTAAAAACAGAAGTTAAATCGCAATCTTCAATGTTAATTACTTTAGTGAAATCACATCGTTCTATGCAAGAGGAAAATGAACGATTAGTCGAAGAGTTGCGAAAAGCGGAAATAAAAGCTCAACTTTTTGATGAATTATATTTAAATTCTTCAGCTTCAACGACTACTGATATAGACAGATTTTCTGCGCGAGTATTGTCGTCACCGCCATTTTCCCCATATGATACTCTTATTCTTGATGGTGGATCTTTATTAGGTATATCAGAAGGAGATTCTGTTTCGTATGATGGTGCCGTAGCGCTTGGGGTTGTAGATTTGGTTTCAGAGCGAACATCACGTGTGCGATTGTTTTCGTCCCCGGGCTCAGAACAACCTGTTCGAATCGGAAATGGCGATTACCTTGTTGTTGCTCGTGGAGTTGGCGGAGGAGCGTTCCTTATATCTGTTTTAAAGGAGGAAGCAGTTTCTCGTGGAGAAGGAGTTTTTTTGCCAGATGGACAGCTGATAGCTCGCATTGAACGTGTAGAACCGAATGAAACAGACGCATTTGTACTTGCGTACGCTGTTATACCAGTTACGTTATTTGAAATCAAAGACGTTGTGGTAACACCGTCTCTTTAGTTATCTATGACGCATCGTTTGTTTGTAGGAGTGGGCGTGTTTCTTGGGGCAATCGTGTTCCCTTGGTGGATTGCTCTTGGATTTTCCATTTACGGCACTCTTCGATTTCGTTGGTTTATAGAAGCGTTGTGTGCGGGGGTACTTATAGATTTGATGTACGGAACTCATAATTTGTTCGGGATTCCAGGAATAGCAACATTGGTGTCGTTGATTCTTATCGTGTTGATGACGTATATACGTACTTATATTCGTTATGAAATTTTGGTACCGTAAAAAACAGCCAGTGCGCGATATTGCGCCGGATGAGATTTTTCTTGATGCTCATAACCTTCCTCGTTTTAATCGAGATCAGTTTGAAGGTAAGATCGAAATGCCTATTTCGCGCAGGGCATTATTTTTTTTCACATTATTTTTAGGAGTGCTGGGTATAGTTGCAATAGGCAGAGTGTTTTTTCTGCAAATAGTTGAAGGAACTTCTTATGCACAATATGCAAACAACAATCGTTTAGACGAAGACATATTGTTTCCTCAGCGAGGCGCAATCTTAGACCGAACAGGAATTGAGCTTGCGTGGAATGAATCACGTTCAGGAATAACTACTTCACTAGAAGACACTTTTCCTTTTAGACGATACAATCCGCACCCAGCTTTTTCACATATACTCGGTTATGTTCGCTATCCTCAAAAAGATCGCAATGGATACTATTTTCAAACAACTGTTGAAGGAGTAGATGGGCTTGAGTTGCAATATAATGCTCTGTTGTCGGGAGAAACTGGACATATGATTACTGAACGTAATGCAATAGGAGAGATTATATCGCAATCAACTGTAAGAACTCCCGTAGATGGAGAGGCACTAGTACTTACTATAGATAGTCGATTGCAGAAGGTTCTATATGATTTTTCTGAAGAGTTATCAAAAGACGTAGGATTTTTAGGCGCTACAGGAGTAGTGATGGATGTGACCAACGGCGAGATCATCGTTTTGATGAGTATGCCAGGATATAATCCGAACGATCTTTTGGGTGGAACAAATCCAGAGAAGACAAAAGAATATTTTTCAGATAAGAAGTTGCCATTTTTAAATAGAGCTGTTGGTGGCCTATATACGCCAGGATCTGTAATTAAGCCGTTTCTTGCATTTGCCGCGCTTGCCGAGCATATAGTTACTCCTGAAAAAGAGTTTTACAGTGACGGAGCTCTGAGGGTTCCTAATCCGTATAACCCCGATAAACCTACAGTGTTTCGCGACTGGAAAGCTCACGGATGGGTTGATATGCGTAGAGCTTTAGCTGTTTCCTCTAATGTATATTTTATGACTATAGGAGGAGGTTTTGGTGACCAGAAGGGTCTTGGAATACACAATATTGATAAGTATGTACATATGTTTGGTATCGGAGAGTCTACTGGAGTGGATATTCCCGGTGAAGTGGAGGGTGTTGTGCCAAGCATAGAGTGGAAAAAAGAGATGTTTCCAAATGATCCTTGGCGTCTTGGAGATACTTATAACAGTTCTATTGGTCAGTATGGGTTTCAGGTAACACCTATTCAAATGGTTCGAGCTGTAGCACTTCTTGCAAATGGAGGTTTACAAGTTGTTCCTCATATTAGAGCTGATGAGTCGGCAGTTCCTGTAGGAACTTTATTACTTAGTGAAAAATTTCTTGGAGTTGTTCGAGAAGGGATGCGTGAAGCGGTACTAGATGGAACTGCACGAGCTCTTAATGTACCGTATGTTTCTATTGCCGGAAAGACAGGAACTGCAGAATTAGGAGTTTCAAAAGAAAAAGTTAATTCGTGGGTAATGGGATTCTGGCCGTATGAAAATCCTAGATATGCATTTGTAATGGTTATGGAAAAAGGCCCGGTGACAAATCTTATTGGATCAGCTTCGGTTATGCGTAGATTTTTTGACTGGATTCATATTTACGCACCAGAATATTTTTCTAATACAGCATCGAATTAGAATCTCGCTTGTGTATAAGTTGTTTTACGTGTATAGTTGCTCTTTGTATGGTAGAAGATAAACAGTATTTAACTGAAAAAAAATATAGCGAGCTCAAGCAAGAGCTTGATTTTTTAATTACGAAAAAACGAAATGAAATTGCTCGACAACTTGAATCTGCTCGCGCACTAGGCGATCTTTCAGAAAATGCAGAGTATCAAGAAGCACGTCAGGAACAGGGAAAAGTGGAAAATAGGATTAAGTATTTAGTAACACTTCTTAAGAAAGCAGAAATTGTGAAAGCGCGCCATGGCAATACCGTTGAGGTAGGATCTACTGTAGTAATTCAAAAAGTAAGTGAATCAGAAAAAAAAGAATACACAGTGGTTGGTTCTGAGGAAGCAGATACTGCTTCTGGTTATATTTCTTCACACGCACCACTCGGACGTGCCCTTTTAGGTAAATCAAAAGGAGAAACTTTTTCTTTTACGATTCCATCAGGAAAGATTGTTGAGTATACTATTCTTAAAATCTCCTAGCGAAAGAACGACACTTCGTGTAGCATGGAGGGTACTGCAATAAGGAATTTTTTTATATGACTCTAGAGGATATTCGTAACGAACGGATTAAGAAATTAACGCTTTTAAAAAAAGCGGGCTTAGTTCCATACGCTCCTGCATCACAGCGCACTACCACTATTAGTGATTTACTAAAAGATTTTGATACTAAAAAAGATGGGCGTACTGTGACGGTGGCAGGGCGTGTTTTGGCAATTCGCGGGCACGGAGGAATTATTTTTTGTGATGTTTGGGATGGAACAGGAAAAATTCAAGGATATCTTCACACAGAAGAACTTAGCGAAGAAAAAATGAAACTTTTCAATGACACAGTAGACGTCGGTGATTTTATAGACATTTCAGGTAATCCAGGAACTACAAAACGAGGAGAAAAGAGTATAGTTGTGCGTGATTGGATAATGCTAGCAAAGTCATTGCGCACACTTCCTGAAAAGTGGGTTGGTCTGACTGATTCAGAAGAACGCTTGCGTCGTAGATATCTTGATTTTATTTCACACCCCGAGCTTAAAGAGCTTTTTGAAAAGAAGGCAAAGTTTTGGGACGTGACGCGTACGTTTTTGAAAGATAGGGGATTTCTTGAAGTAGAAACTCCAACTTTGGAGATAACCACAGGCGGAGCCGAAGCGAGACCATTTAAGACACACCATAATGACTTTGATATAGATGTGTTTCTACGCATATCTGTAGGCGAGTTATGGCAAAAACGACTCATGTCAGCTGGTATACCTAGGACATTTGAAATTGGTCGTGTGTATAGAAACGAAGGTTCAAGTCTTGAACATCTGCAGGAATTTACAAATATGGAGTTGTACGCTTCGTATATGAGTTTTGAAGAAGGGAAAGAATTAATCAAAGAACTTTATCGCGCCATTGCTCAAGAGGTGTTTGGAACCACAAAGTTTGAAACACGAGGACATACTTTTGACCTTTCAGATGAATGGGAAGAGCTTGATTATGTCTCAACGGTTGAGAATATGACAGGAGTAAATATTTTTGAATCTTCGGAAAAGGAACTAAAAGATAAACTTATAGAACTTGGAGTGCAGTTTGAAGGTGAAACACGAGAGCGTCTAATTGACTCGTTGTGGAAGTACTGCAGAAAGAGTATTTCCGGCCCTTCGTTTCTTGTTAATCATCCAAAAATCGTTGCCCCGCTTTCACAAGAACACCCCGATGATCCACGAAAAACACTTACGCTTCAAATTATCATGGCTGGATCAGAGATGGGTCGTGCCCACGGAGAGTTAAATAATCCTCTTGATCAAGCTCAGCGGTTTGAAGAGCAAGGAAAACTTATCGAGCGCGGAGATGAAGAAGCTATGATGCCTGATTTTGAATTTGTGGAGATGATGGAGTACGGTATGCCTCCGTGCTTCGGTTTTGGTTTCGGTGAGAGGTTGTTTGCCTTTATGGTGGACAAACCTGTCCGAGAAACCCAAATATTTCCATTGATGCGACCGAGAAGGGAGCAATAAAAGAAATAAAAACACTCTCGTCTGTAGACATGCAAACGGGAGTGTTTTGTATTGTTGTAAAAGTGGATAAGTATACTTGGAAGTGGGTTAGAGTGGGGTAAAATACTACTTATGTGGGACAAAGTGGGAAACAACGCTTTGTTGTTCTTATTGCGTCTTAGTATCTAAACCAATGCTTATAGGGGAATACAAACATACTTTAGATGACAAGAAGAGACTTTCTCTTCCTGTGAAATTTCGTCAGGAGTTAGGAAAAAAGATAGTCGTAACACGTGGATTGGAGGGGTGCTTGTTTGTGTACTCACAGAAAGAGTGGAATTTAATTGCACAACAACTTGGTAATTTAGGTATGGGTCAGCAGAGTACAAGAGGTTTTGCTCGGTTTATGCTTGCTGGAGCTTCAGAAGTCGATGTGGATTCGTCTGGTCGAATACTCATTCCAGATTTTTTGAAAGATTTTGCAGAATTAAAAAACAAAGTTGTGTTTGCTGGAGTGCAGACACGTGTGGAAATTTGGAATGAGCGATCGTGGGATGCTTACACGCGTCGCATTGAAAAGGAAGCAGATGTGTTAGCCGAACAGCTTGGCGGAATTGGGGCAATATAAAACAAGTTTAAAGTGTAAAAAACGACGTTCGAAATTAATACCTGAAACAGAGTAGATAAGCTTCGGATATTAGTTTCGGATTTCGAAATTCGAATTTCGAGTTTATGAGTCATGTTCCTGTTCTTTTACAAGAAGTTATAGACGGGTTGGCAATTGCATTTGGCGATACGGTGGTCGACGCTACTGTAGGCGGTGGAGGATATACACGTGCGTTATGTGAAAAAGTGGGAGAAAGAGGCATTGTTGTAGGGTTTGATCAAGACTGTGAAGCAATAATACGAGCCAAAGAGTTACTTGCCGATGCGCCATGTATACCACACCTTATTTGTGCGAATTTTCGTAAAATGGATGCTGAATTGTCAGTACTTGGTATAAAAGAGATTCATGCAATAGCTTTTGACCTAGGCTTCTCTTCGATACAAATTGAAAATTCTGGTAGAGGGTTCAGTTTTCTTCATGAGGAACCGCTTTACATGACATTTTCAAATCGCCCTGAAACAGCTTCGTTTACTGCGTTCGACATAGTCAACAATTGGAGTGAGAGGGATATTTCTAATGTTCTCTTTGGTTACGGTGAAGAAAGATATGCAAGACGTATTGCTCGAGGGATAGTTGAATCACGACAACGAAAACCAATTGAAACGACCAAACAGCTGGTATCGATTATAAAAGATGTGGTACCTGGACGATATCGAACAGGAGTAATTCATCCGGCAACAAGGACGTTTCAGGCATTGCGAATAGCAGTAAATGACGAACTAAATGCACTAAAGGAAGGATTGGAAAAAGCTTTTGCCTTACTTGTTCCAGGGAAACGTCTTGCGGTTGTTTCTTTTCATAGTCTTGAAGATCGAATAGTAAAAGAATTTGCAATAAAGAAGAAAAAAGAAGGAGCAATTCCTATAACGAAAAAACCTATAGTTCCAACGGAGAAAGAAATACAAAACAACCCACGATCACGTTCTGCAAAACTTCGAATTATTCAAAAATAAATTTATATTCCATGATACGAGATCTCAAACAATTCAATACTTTTTACAAAAAAGCTATAGCTATACTTGGTTGTATGTTTTTTGTTCTTGTGATTTTTTATGGGATTCTCGTAAATGCTTTGTTTTCAAAAGGTAATGAACGTGTGGCTGTTGAACGTGAAATAGTGGCAGCAAAAACTCGTATAGCAATTTTAGAAGGTGAATATTTGCAGGCAGTTGATTCACTTACTTTGGCTCGAGCTCATGACATGGGATTTGTTGATTGCGATATAGATCTTTTTGTTTCGCGTAGAACTGAATCCTTTTCCTTGAATACACAAAACGATTAGTACTTCATGAAAAGCGGTGTATATCACAGACGTATTTACTTTTTATTTTGGGTTTTTTTTGCCATTGCACTTGTTTTTGTAATAAAGCTGTATCGAGTGCAGATTTTAGAATATGAAACTTGGAATGATCGTGCTGATAGACAATTTATTCAACCAGGAGATACGTTGTTTGATAGAGGAACAATTTTTTTCCGCAATAAAAATGGGGATCGAATTTCTGCCGCAACTCTGGCGTCAGGACTTACTCTAGTGATGCAACCCAATCGTATTGAAAATTCTGATCTGACTTATGAATTACTTTCACAATGCATTTCTATAGATCACGATGATTTTATACAAAAAGCATCTAAGCATGACGATCCTCACGAAGTTCTTGCTCGCCGGGTAGATGAAAAAACAGCAGAGAAAATACGTGAGCTTGCATTACCTGGTATCGTGCTTGTAAAGGAGCGCTGGCGGTTGTACCCAGGTGATGAACGAGCGGCTAATACTATTGGATTTGTCGGTTTTCTCGGAGATGAGCTTGTAGGTCGGTATGGGATTGAACAGTATTATGAGAATGTTCTAAATAGAAAAAAAGATAAGTCATATAAAAATATTTTTGTTGAACTCTTTTCAAGTTTTAAAGATGTTTCTGATATGTATCGTGGAGAGGAACGCGGAGATGTGGTTACCACAATAGAACCGAGCACGCAGATTTTTTTGGAAAATCTCTTAAAAAAAGTTGAACGCGATTTGTCTCCACGTTCTCTTGGCGGGGTTATAATGGATCCAATGACTGGAGAGATTTTGGCTCTTGCTGTTCGCCCAACATTTAATCCGAATTTATTTTATGATGTTGAAAACCCGCAAGTATTCGGAAATCCAGTAGTTGAGAGCATATTTGAAATGGGTTCAATTATCAAGCCTCTCACGATTGCAGCTGGTCTTGATGCTGGAGTTATTACTCCAGAGACAACATATACAGATAATGGGTATGTTGAGGCAAATGGGCGAACAATTTGGAATCATGATTTAAGGGGGAGGGGACCAGGAACTACGATGCAGAGGGTTCTTGGAGATTCACTTAACACGGGTGTAGCTTTTATTGTTTCAAGATTAGGTAACCAACGTTTTGCAGATTACATGCGAGGTTATGGATTGGATAAGGAAACAGGAATTGATTTGCCAGGAGAAGTTAGTGGAAAGTTAAGTAATCTTACTACATCACGCGATATAGAGTATATTACAGCGTCATATGGACAAGGTATTGCCTTGACGCCGATAGCTACAGTTCGTGCTCTTGCGTCACTTGCAAATGGTGGGAAATTAGTAGTTCCTCATGTAGCAGATAAAATTATTAATGAGTTTGGAATTACACAGTCTATTGCGCGCCCACCGGAGAAACAGATATTATCGCCTGAAACAAGTTCCACGATCACGCGTATGCTAGTTGATGTAGTAGACAACTCTTTACTTGGAGGTTCAATCAAGAGAGAAGAATATGCAGTTGCAGCAAAAACTGGAACAGCTCAGGTGACAAATCCTACTACTGGAAAATATTACGAAGATCGCTTTTTTCATTCATTTTTCGGATATTTCCCTGCGTATAAACCTCGATTTATAGTGTTTTTTTATGCAGATGATCCAAAGGGGACGAATTTTGCTTCACAAACTTTTACAAAACCTTTTGATGAAACAGTTGATTTTCTCATTAACTATTACGAAATTCCTCCTGATCGCCCTAAAACGGAGTTTCGTTGATTTAAACTGTGTCATGCATATAGAGAGTAAAAACGCTATACTTTAAAAGATAGTGACTTCGTTTATATTGTGTGCAAGGAGTTATGTTTAGAATATTAAAAAAAATTGTCGTAGCTATTTTATTTGTAGAAGCTCGTATTACATTGTGGGCTCATCGACCACACATAGTCGGCATTACAGGATCTGTTGGAAAAACGTCAACTAAAGATGCTATTGCAAGCGTAGCACAAAAACTTGGTAGTGTACGTAAAAGTGCAAAAAGTTATAATTCAGAACTAGGTTTACCCCTTACAATACTTGGATTAACTACAGCGTGGAAAAGTGTTTGTGGATGGTTTGCAAACATTGCTCGAGGATTGTACGTGTCATTGTTTTCATTTTCGTACCCTGAATGGCTAGTACTCGAACTTGGCGTTGATCGTCCTGGTGATATGGATGTATCAGTATCTCTAGTACCACTTGATGTGGCTGTGATAATGCATGTTGGTGAGAATCCCGTACATGTTGAGTTTTTCAACTCTCCACAAGAATTGCTTGCTGAGAAGGTAAAAATTATACACGGCCTTTCAAGTAATGGAGTTTTAATATTATCAAATGATGATGAGCAGATACGTGCACTTAAATCAAGAGTGAAACAAAAGACAATAACCTTCGGTATATCAGAAGGTTCAGATGTTTGTGGAGATTATTATGCAATTATATATGGAGAAGATGGTCGTCCTGTTGGAATGACTTTTAAAGTGTTGTATGACGGTAATGTGGTTCCATTGTCACTTTATGGAATTGTGGGAAGACAATCTATGTACGCTTTTCTTGCTGCAGTAGCATTTGGTATTTCGCACGGACTCAATCTTGTTGAAATTAGTGAAGCTCTTGTATCACGAGAGATGGCTCCTGGTCGTATGCGTTTGCTTGATGGAATTTTAGGTTCAACAATAATTGATGATACATACAATTCTTCTCCAATGGCGCTAGCTAACGCTCTTTCGACCCTTGAAGAGATTTCAGGTGAGAAAAAAATTGCGATACTTGGCGACATGGCGGAGCTAGGTCCTTTTTCAGAGAAATCTCATCAGCTTGCGATGGGAAAATGCGCAGGAGTTGATGTTCTTGTAACAGTCGGAGCAAAAATGCGAGAAGCTTCAGAGTATGCAAAAAAAGCAGGAATTAAACAAATAGAGAGTTTTGAGAATTCGAGAGATGCAGGGTTGTTCGTAAAAAGCATAATTAAGAAAGGAGATGTGGTTCTGTGTAAAGGATCTCAGTCTATGCGGATTGAAAGGGCGGTTGCTGAGCTTCTTGCTCATCCGCAGGAGGTTCAAAAACTTTTGGTTCGTCAAGATCGCGAATGGGATAAAAGATAGGTGGTAAAATAGGAGATATTCTAAAATTTGCGGACGGTGGGCAAATTATATGTTTGTTACGAGATTATACTCTTTAAGCATTTTTTTCGAAGAAAAAAGTTTTAGAAAAAGTTTCTAATTGTGACCTCATCGGGATTTGAACCCGAGTTTCGACCGTGAGAGGGTCGCGTCCTGGACCAGGCTAGACGATGAGGCCGTGCTGAAAGAATACAGGAAAATGTTTTATGAATCAATTAATTCACAGTGTTTGTTCTTTTTCAATGAATAACTAACTTTGTATTTATTGATATAAGGTAGTTTTATTTTTTATTGTTAGACGTATACTTTCTTCTATATGAAAAAGAAACGTTGTGCTTGGGTGAAGGAGGGAGATGCTCTTTATGAACGATATCACGATACGCAATGGGGAGTACCTGTCTATGATGATAAGACAATATTTGAGTTTTTAGTACTTGAAAGTGCACAAGCGGGGCTTTCTTGGTTGACAGTATTGCGTAAACGGGAAAACTATAGAAAAGCATTTTTGGGGTTTGACCCAAAGAAAGTAGCTCGGTTTACAAAGCGAGATGTTGCGCGCCTATTAAAAAATGAAGGCATTATTCGTAATCGCGCAAAAATAGAAGCTGCAATCAATAATGCTCGACGGTTTTTGAAGGTGCAAAAAGAGTTCGGAACTTTTTCAAAATATATATGGTCATTCGTAGATGGAAAACCAATAATCCATTACATAAAAACATCTGGGGATTATAAAAACTCAATAAAAGAATCAGTTAAGCTAGCTAAAGATCTCAAAAATAGGGGTTTTAAGTTTATAGGTCCTATTATTATTTATTCGCTTATGCAAGCAATAGGAATGGTAAATGATCATGAAGAAATGTGTTTCCGTAAAAAAATATTAGCGCGTTTTGGAAGATAAGAATAAGAATCTTATTATATTTTATTTTTGAGCACTCTGTATAAGATGAAAAAATATTTTAAGAAATTATAAAATTGAAGCGTTTGTTTTCTATTTATGTATAAAGAAACTGAGCAATTTGAGGATATTGTTGCGAAAGCATTTACGCGTTTACCTAAACGGTTTCGTTCTCTAGTTAAAAATGTAGCGCTTCTTACGGAAGATACTGTATCTGAGCAAGTGCGTCGTGAAATGAATCTTAGTAAAGATAAAGATCTTCTTGGTCTATATCGTGGAGTACCGAGAACAAAAAGACACAACGACGCAGGATTCGCTTTTCCAGATACCATAACATTATACCGTTTGCCTATTGAAAGACGTGCGCGAGCAACCAAAAAAACAGTTTTTGAAGTTGTGTACGAAACATTATGGCATGAAATAGGACATCATTTCGGTCTAGGGGAAGAAGAGGTGCGTAAGAGGGAGAAAGAATTGTTCGGTTCTTAATATGTTCTATTAGAAATCTCTTTGGAAATTTTTTCGATAAATACAGATAGTGAAACGGATTCTTTAATTCCAGAACGATGCTCAACGGCAAGAGTTTTTTCTTTCATTTCATTGTCTCCAAGTACAATAGAATATGGGGTTTTCGATATTTTCCAAGCACGCACTTTTTTGCCAAGCGTTTCATTTGAATCATCAAGCTCTGTACGTATGTTGTGTTTCTTTAATGTAGAATATATCTCTTGTGCATAAGATAAATGTTTATCTGAAATAGGAAGCACTGATACCTGTACAGGTGAAAGCCAAGTCGGAAACTCTCCTGCATAGTGTTCAATTAAGAATGCAAACGTTCGTTCTAATGCTCCTATAGTTGAGCGATGAATCATCACTGGTCGTTTTTTTGTTCCATCTGTAGATGTGTACTCAATATTAAACTTTTCAGGAAGCAAAAAGTCTATTTGAGCAGTAAATAGTGTGTCTTCTTTCCCGTTGACATTTTTGGCTTGTACGTCCAATTTTGGACCGTAAAAGGCAGCTTCGTCTTCAGCAGTAACATACGGAAGTTCCAATTCATCAAGGGCTTCTTGCATTAGAGATTCAGCTGTATTCCATAGCTCGTCGTTTTGGAAATATTTCTCTGTATTTTTAGGATCTCTTTTTGAAAAACGATATGAGACGATGTTCGAAAAACCAAGACCGTTTAATCCTTCTATAATCATTCTGCATACGTCTTTAAATTCTTCCTTTAAACCCTCAGGTGCCACGAACACATGGGCGTCTGTTAGTTGGAATTTTCTGACACGAATCATACCCATTAACTCTCCAGATTGCTCGTATCTGTTATAATCAGCTATTTCTGCATATCTAACAGGAAGGTCTTTATAACTCCAAGATTTTCGTTGAAACATGCGTATGTGGTGAGGGCATGCCATTGGGCGTAGATAAAACAAATCTCCGTCCATGTCAATTGGTGCGTACATATTTTTTGAATAGTGATCAAGATGTCCTGAAGTGCGATATAATTCTTCTCCTCCGAGATATGGAGTCGAAACATGTTCATAGCCGTATTTACGCTCAAGATCACGTGTGAAATTTTCAAGTTCAAATTTAAGCGCAGTACCTTTTGGAGTCCACATAGGAAGACCTTTTCCTACTTTTTCATCTATGAAAAACAAATCTAGCTCTTTACCTAATTTTTTATGATCACGCTTCTTTGCTTCTTCTGTTTGTTTAATGTATTCATCAAGATCTTTTTTAGATTCAAAAGCAAGTCCGTATACGCGCGATAACATTTTATTTTTTTCATTACCTCGCCAATAAGCACCAGCGATATGCGATAATTTGAATGCGTTAGGGTCAATATCTTTGTTCGGATGTTCCACATGTCCACCACGACATAAATCTGTAAATTTTCCGCAAGTGTACAAAGTGAGTTTTTCTCCACGCGAAACTATTTCTTCAATCAATTCTTGTTTATATGGATTTTCTTTAAATTGCTCAAGAGCCTCTTCTTTAGTAACTTCTCTGTGAGTGAATTCTTTCCATGTTGGAAGTAATTTTTTCATTAGCTTTTCTATCTCCAAAAGATCAGTGTCTGTAATTGGGGTAGGGAAATCAAAGTCGTAATAAAAACCATTTTCTATTGCTGGGCCAAGTGTAGGTAGAGCATCAGGGCGGATTTCAAGGACAGCTGCCGCCATTAGGTGTGAGAGCGTGTGTCGCAAGTGTTCTAGATGTTTTGGTATGTGAGTATTCATAGAATATATATTATTGCCTATGTGTATCTTTTTAGTATATAGTTTTCATCGGAGTCTTCAACTGTTCTTTAAGAAAGAAAGGAGAAATGCATGTTAACTCCAGTAGAACTAAAAGGAGTTGTAGAGGAAGCTACAAAGAGAGGGTATCCTGTGCAACCAGTGGAACTCTATTTAGCCAACCGTATCCGAAAGTTTAGTAAACGTATTCTACTAATCAACGGGTGGCGATGTCTTGTATACAATATTAAAAACACACATGCTTATGGAGAACACAAGTATCTGGTTTTTGAAATGACCAAATCCATGTTGCCAATGTTTGATTTTTTGGTGGTGTATACGAACCAGGAAAAATCTTGCATATACATTGTCCCGAAGGGAGTGATAGCTAGAGAGTTCAGAAGAGAAGGAAGGAGGAAAATGCGTTTTCTTATTCCGCAAGGTGGTACCACCTTGTGGAGATCAGTAAATAGTACAAGAGGAGTCACCTGGAATTCCTATATAGATGCCTGGCGACTCCTTGGTTAATAAAAAGTCCCGCCGGTTAGGCGGGCTTTTTCATAAAATTTTTATGTTGTCTGCTATAACACTAACCTCTCCATTACGTGAAGAAATTTTTCCTTTAACACCAATACATAATCCTGGGGCAATAACAGTGCGATATTCTTCATAAGTTTTTGGAAACAATACAACTTCAAGCATACCAGTGTAGTCAGATAAGCGCACGAAGGCCATTTTATCTCCTTTTTTTGTAAGAACCGTTTTTATGTCTTCAATAAACCCATAGACAACTGATGTCATGTTTGGATGTAATCGTTTTAGTTTCTCTATGCTAGTATTTGTCTTTTCGATAAATGATTTGTGTTTGTCTAGTGGGTGCCCTGAAACATACAAACCCAGTAATTCTTTTTCCCAAATCAGTTTTTGTTCTTGTGTTGCTGGATCTGTAGGTGGAAGATCAAGATTTGCATATAGATTATCTTTCACATTTCCGAATAAAGAATCTTGTACGCCCTCTTGTTCTTTTGATTCTTTGTTAAACGATAATAGCAATGAAATATGGGTTAGCATCTGACCTCGTTCAGCAAATCTATCTAGAGATCCAGATTGAATTAGAGCTTCAAGGGATTTTTTATTTAGATTTCGATCTTGAATACGTAAAAGAAAATCCTCAAGCGATCTATATGCGCCGTGAGTTTTGCGATCCTCTATGATGATATCTGCAATTCCCTGACCGAAATTTTTTATTGAATATAAACCAAATCTAATTTTTTCTTTAGCATCGGCTGTTTGATCAGAAGGTACAACTGAAAAGTCTCCGAATGATTCGTTGATATCTGGAGGTAACACTTCAATATCCATCTGTTTGCAACCCGCAATAAGTTCAGAAATTTTTTCAACATCACCAGCATCTGCAGAAAGTACTGCAGCCATGTACGCTGTAGGATAATGAGCTTTCATATAAGCTGTTTGATATGCAAGACGACCGTAAGAAGCTGCGTGCGCTTTATTAAATCCATATCCTTGAAATGGCTCAAACAACTCCCACAGTTTTTCTGCATCAGCGCGAGACATGTTTGAATGTTGCATACAACCATCTACGAAGATGACATGTTGTTTAGCCATTTCTTCTGGTATTTTTTTACCGACTGCTTTGCGGAATTTATCAACAGTTTCCCAAGTGTATCCGGCAAGTTCTAAGGCCGTTGAAAGAAGATCATCTTGATATACCAAAATGCCGTATGAACGTTCAAGAAATTTTTTCATTTTTGGATGGGCGTATGTGATTGGTTTTGTACCGTGTTTGCGGGCGATATATTCAGGGATGTTTTTCATAGGGCCAGGACGATATAGCGCCACCATCGCATTGATGTCGTGAATGGTTGAAGGTCGCAATTCTTTGAGGAATTGAGTTATAGCGCCTCCGGAAAGTTGAAAAACAGCAAGTGTTTCTCCGCGCGCAAGCATTGCAAAAGTTTTTTTATCATCCAAAGGAATTTTCTCAATATCAATGTCTTCTCCATATACTTTTCGTACACGACGGATTGATTCAGCTAGAACTGCGAGGTTTTTCAGTCCTAGAAAATCAAATTTTAGTAATCCAATATTTTCAACCGCGTGCATGTCATACTGTGTAAGAAGTTTGCCTTCTCCTTTGGGATCCCACTGTGTTGGCACGATTTCATCAAGAGGTAATGGAGAAATGACAACACCAGCTGCGTGTACGGAAATATGACGCGCACATCCTTCTATTTTTTTTGCCATCTCAATAATATCGTGAGCATCTTCATCTGTATCATATAAGCGTTTTAAATCAGGTTCTTCATTAAGTGCACGATCAATAGACATAGGAAAGCCCTGAGTTCCGAAAGGAATAAGTTTTGCGATGCGATCTGAAAGTTCAAGATCGTATCCGAGCGCGCGGGCGGTATCGCGAACAGAACCGCGAGCCATCATAGTTCCGAATGTTCCTATTTGAGCTACATTATTTTCTCCATATTTTTGTCTTGCATAAGCAATCATCTCATCACGACGATTATCTGCTATATCAAGATCAATATCTGGAGGAGATGGGCGTAAAGGGTTTAGAAAACGTTCAAAAGGCAATTGATATTCAATAGGATTAACAGTTGTAATACCCAACACGTAAGACACAAGTGATCCTGCTACAGATCCCCTCGTGTTTGTAAGAATTTTGTGCTCTCGCGCATAACGCAATAAATCACCGACAACAAGAAAATATGGGGCGTATCCTTTTGAGGAGATGGTCGATAGTTCATACTCTATGCGAGATTTGACCTCTTCCGTCATTTGAATATTAAGACGAGAAATACCGTTTTCAACTTGTCTACGAAGTTCTGTTTCTGCTGAAGTACCTTCTGGAAGAGGGAAAGCGGGGAATAGCCAAGAACCTAGTGGTATTTCAAGTGAGCACATTTGCACAATATCTTCTATTGCACGTAACGCATCAGGAGTTTCAGAAAAGAGTTTGTTGGCCTTTTCAGAACTTATAAAAGAGAAGTCAGCTTCAGTATCCAAAAAACCTTCTCTTAATCCACTGTTTCCGGATTGTACTGATAACAATGTTCGACGAGCGGAGGCATCGGCTAGAGAAAGGTATTGCACATCATTAGTTGCTACAAGTCGTGTCTTAGTTTCTTTTCCAAACGAAATAATATTAGAAACCCTCTCTTTGTGTCCGTTTATTTCTGGGTGGTGTGTGATTTCAAGAAAAACATTTTCGTGGCCGTAGAGATTTCTGTAAAAATTTAACGTTTCTTCCGCGCGCTTTATGTCGTTTTGAGCAAGTGCATTAGCAATTCGACCATTAAAAATCGGCAGAATAGCAATCAAATCATTTTTGTATAGTTCTAGAAGTTCAGTATCTACCCTCGGTTTATAATAAAACCCTTCACGGTGAGAGTAGGTAACGAGTTTGATAAGATTTTTGTAACCGCTGTAATTTTTAGCAAGTAGAATAAGTCGTTCACGCTTGTTATCAACGCCAGATTCTTTGTCGAATCGTGATCGTGTAGCGAGGTTCTCCTGGGACACTGAACTTTCGCATCTCGACGCCAACGATGGCTACTTCTTCATCGTAGACAGGCTTATGGAGAACGGCGAAGACTCTGCCGTACGCTGCTGGTTGAACCGCTACTGCCTCTTG
>JAPXOG010000002.1:0-42756 GCA_033811555.1 Minisyncoccota bacterium | reverse complement strand
GTTGCGCACCTTCTTGAAAAAGAAACTTTAGAACAGGAAGAATTTGAGGCAATTTTGCTCTCTCACGGAATAGTTGCTAAAGGTGTAGATAAGAAGGTATAATTTAATTTATTATTTTAAATATAATAAATATGATAAAAGAACAATTTTATAACGATGAAGGAGTTAGAGAAGAAGAAGGGGATGTAGTTAGAGAAATATCAACCCCTCAAGGGGAGAAAGAAAAAGAGGGTTTGGAGGGTCGTTTGGCGAAACTTATAAAAGGAATAGAAGAAGTAGTTGATAAATACTCTATTCCTCCGAATTATATAGTTTCAGAATCAGAGTTTATAATCCTTAAGCTTAAAGAGAGCGGTTTTGTTACAGCTAATGACGAAAAATTTTCAGGATTTGAGTTCACCCTGAAGGATCTTATTAAAGAGGTTGCTAAAAATAGAATTGCTAATATAGGGAAGTCAAAATTTTCATAGAAGCGGTTAAGGTTATTGACTTCAGCTCTATTTTCCTGTATAGTTGAAAACAGATAAATTATAGGGAGGAGGCTACAATGGAAACGGAAGCCAAGATTTTAAGATTCTGTATTCCTCCTGGACTATCTGCAGAAGCTAAGATAGTTCAGAGGGAGTTAGTCAAGAGGGATTTATCTCCAGAGTTGTTTGCGGCTTCTTTGCGAACAGTTTATGTTCTGGAGAGAAAATGGGGGCTCAAATGGGAAGATGTATTTAGAGCCCTCAAGGAACTTGTGTGAGGCGGGCGCGCGTGGCGCCCGCTACTTTGTTTTATGAATTTACACAAACGATTTCAGAGAAAGAAAGAGGATTTCGAATGCGAACAGTGCGGATTTTTTGTGCGCGGGAATGGATATACGAATCATTGTCCTAAATGTTTGTGGAGTAAGCACGTTGATATTAATCCTGGAGACAGGCAAGAATCTTGTGGAGGTCTTATGGAACCTGTAGGAATAGAGCTTCGAGGGAGAGATTACATGATAGTTCATCGATGCATCAGTTGTAATTTTGAAAGAAGAAATAAAACCGAAAAAGATGACGATTTTAATGTCATCTTGAAGATTTCAGAAAGACCTATAAAAAGTTAAATAACTATTTAGTTTTAGATTTCGTTATTAGATCAAAAGCCAACAATGCGGATATGTTGTGTTGAACATAATCAATGCGAATGTTGTAACTATCCAAACTCTCAAAAAATCCTCCTATACCATCTTTGTGAGCTCCCAGTTTCTTTGCTTGATGCGCTGTCATTTGAGTTCGCAGTTGAAATTCAATTGCATTGCGCATTGCTTCCAGAGCTAAGTGTGCTTGTCCTGTATCTCCTGCGTTAGTAAACAGCCAATATGCGGCACCAAGACCTTCCGCTCGTGTTGCAGTTGGTGTTGAACGAGGAGGGTTATAAAAACCACCGTTCCATTCTTTCTTGTCGTCTTTTTTATTTACATGTTGCTTTGCAACTATTGATTTTACAATTTTTTTCGCATGAGAGAGATATATTTCTTCAGGTCTATGCGTATATAACTCATTAAGTCCATATAAAAGCCAGTGATCATGATTGAGAATATCTTCTGAAACTTCTCCATCACGAACTTCAATGAGCCATAAAGCTCCTATGTGTGCTGATTCAATCCAACGAGTATCTCCGTCTATTTTGTAAAGGCGCGTAAGTGCGAAAATAGCCTCTCCAGGATAATACTCTGATACAAACGAGGTCGGCTCTCCGGTATCTGCTTTTAATAAGTGCTTCTTGAATTCTCCATTTTGTGCCTGAGTGTTGATAATAAAGAGCGCGAGTTTTTGAGCAAGTGGAAGATAGTGATGTTGTTCGTTTAGAGAGTTAGTAAGAGAAATGTATTTTGAAAGGGCAAGTATCGCCAAAGCATTTCCTCCTAATTTTATTTCATTTTTCTCTTCAATACACAGAGCGTCATTCATGTCTGGACAAACCATCGTGCTGTTTTCAAGATAAAGCAAAGCACGTTCAGCTGCGTTTATATATTTTTTGTTACCCGTTGCTTCATATAACTCAAGGAGAGAATAAGTAGTCCCTGCGTGTCGAAGTATGTTGTAAGTAGAAGATTTTTTTCCTGTTACAGGATTGTATTGATAATCAAAAGATCCGTCGTCGTGTTGGTGACTTGTTAGATAATCACCGCCTAATCGAGCGGCCTTTAGATAAGCGTTGTCGTTGTTAACGATCCACAGGGTTCCAAAAACAAGCAGAACGAGTCCGCTCCACAACATCATGAGTGCTCCTTGCCGTCTTCTGTTTGTTATCATTTTTATTGGTGCGCGTGCTAGGATTCGAACCTAGAACCGGCCGTGTATAAGACGGCTGCTCTACCGTTGAGCTACACGCGCATACTGTATACGCCAATGTTATTGTGATATTGCTTTGGATAAAATGCAACTGTTTAAAATATTAGAAGCTTAACTTCCTTAGAAGTTAAGCTTCTAAGGATTTCAGAGATAAGTTTTAGCCGCGCCTCCAGGAGGCGCGGCTATGTTGTCAGCAGGGGAACGAGAAGGCCGAAGCCTTCTTGCGCGCTTGCCGAAGAAGCCGGCGAGCATCCGAGTCCTGTCGTACGACGACGTTGCAGAGTCGTCGTACAAAGGCTCGGATCGTTTCCTCGGGGATGCCACTTCCGCGAACATCCCCAACGAAAATGTCCTCCAGCTCACCTATGGTGAGCTTGTCGCGCTCGGTTCGATGGCGAATCCGAGCGCAGAGGACCTGGATGGAGTAGTGCTCCTGCTCCTCCTGCGGGATTAGCGCAAGCTGGCGCTCGCGCTCCGCCACGCATGGCTCCAGGATGGCCATTAAGAACTCGTCAATCCTTTCGGTGACGAGTCCCATACGCGCCATTAGGCGCCACAGCGCATCCTGGAACTCGGGAGAAGTCCGGGCAAGACCACACTTCTCGCACTGAATAGCTTTCCCGGCTACGATCGCCGAGAAAATACTTAACGCTAAAGTTCCATTCCTACTACTCATAATCCCTCCTTCTTAAAACTCAGCAGTTACCATAACTGCCGAGTACACCTTTCTGTAAAGTACATAATTTTCCAAATAAGTCAAGGAATTACTTGATAATTAAGAAGTAGGATTAGCGTACCTTGTTCTTGGCATGTTCATAAGTGAGATAGCATTTTTATTGGTGAAGTTGTATTGTACATATATTATTAATATTATTAAATATAAAACGATTATTATGACATTTGGAGACTTTGAAAATAACAAGAATAATAACGAAAATCAAAAAGAGGAAGTAGTAGTGTCTTTTGAAGATGTTCTAGGAAAAGAAAAAGAGAGGTTTTTAGAATGGAATAATAAAGTGATTGAGGTCATAGAGAAAGGAGCTCGCGTTAAAATAGAACCAGAGGGGTTTGATTTTGACAAAAAGTATGGAATAAAAAAAGAGAGATATCGTTATCTAAAGAAGGTAGAAGGGGGATTAGGAAGACCAGATGCATTTATAAATAAAATAGACAGAGAATTTTCGCTTTCTCTCACCTTACCTCACATTGCAGAAACGATAGATATAGCTCCAGAAAAAACTTGGCCATTGTGGTCTAACTATAAATATTATAAAGAAAGAACTCTACGTGATTTTGAGGAAATTGTCGATCGTCTTAGAGAATACGGCATTATAGTTGAGATTTCTGAAGAACTTCGTGAGAGACTTAGACCTAAGGGATGGACGATCGAGAGTGGAGGCTCACACGGTTATTATAGTTTTACTTACCCAAGTCCGGTAAGTGATGAATCTAAAGCGCTACGTGGAGTGCATGTGTTTTCAGAGAATAGCGGGATTGGTTATAAAGAATCTGTTTTTTATTTTCCTGATACAAACGAGCCGCCTATCTTAGTAGCGGAGTATCATCATTATTATGAAGATGATGCTGATGGTGAAGAAGAAGATTTAGTCGAAGAGAAAGGGGAAGGAGTACTTAATCATGAAGAAGACGAAGATTCAACCGAAGAGGAAAGAGGAGAAGGACTTAGCGGGCCACCTTTATTTCCGGCAGAACGTTTCATATTTCAAGATAGTGATACAGATCTTACAGAAGAAGAGATTGCTAAGATATTTGAAAATGAACCAACATTTAGAAAATTTGAACGTTTAGTGATGGGGATTAGAGAAAAATGTTATACGCCGAATAAAGATGAAATTTTGGGATTGTGCGAAAATATAAGACAACCGTGGGATAGACTTAAAGCTTTTCTGGTATGTATGAATTTAGGTATTGATGCAACAAATGAATTTGAAAAAACCTTTTCAGAGGTTAAAGATAAATCTACAGATTTATATAGTAATAATCCTTATGGTAATTGGAATGTGATTGATGGGTCTAAATTTATAGATAAAATCGTACAGGATTTCTATAATCTTCCGCTTCGTACAATATTTGATGCTTTTTCTAGGTTTGGTAAGAAAGTATCCAAAGAATTTTTGTCAGTTATTGCCGTTTCTCCTATAGGTAAAAGATCAGAAATAGAAGCAGAAGAAGACATTATATTTTATGGTTTTAGAAATGGAGCAGATGTTTCAGGAGAGGATCTTATAAGTTACGTGAAAGAATATAATGATTCCATTAAAATTAAGAAGGGTATAGATCCAGTTTATGAAAAAATAGGTCCTCATTGGTTTAGCTTACTTGAAGGTCCTCAAAAACATATAAAAAATTTGTTGAATCTTAAAGATTTACACGTTCTTAATTTAAAAACTTTGGATTTCAAAACGTTTAGTCAGGCTGTAATAGATTTTAAAGAATCTTTTTTTGAGATGATTGATACACTTAAAAATGATAATAGGATAGTTTATGAAGACGAAAAAAAAGAATTCGTATTTCCAAATGGTGTGAGACAGTCAATTGATGAGTATTGGCAAATATTGAGCCCAGTCAGGGTTGTAGAAGAGATTAGTACTACAGTAGGATTCTCTGAACAGGAAAAAGAAGAACTAATGCAGATCGTGAGTTATTAGACTTACTCTAATAAAAGTAAATTTAGCAGTTTGAACTATATGGATTTCTTATGATGACGTACGACGTTGTGTACATCTAGATGTAGACATAGATGGGCTATCTGGTCTTCTTTGATAAGATTTACAAAGACTACTCAAAATGAATTGATTCACGTTCGCGCACCGCTTTATCAAGGAGTGGTGCGCTTTTTAGTTCTGGATCGCGTGTGATAAGAGCGTGTGCTTCATCGCGTGCGGCTTCAACCATTTTGATATTTTTGAGTGCTTCCATCGCAACATCTGAGAGCCCCCATTGTCGTTTTCCATACAGCTCTCCTGATCCTCGTAGTTCCAAATCTTTTTCTGCCAGCTCAAATCCGTTTGTTGTTTTTGTAAGCGTTGAGAGGCGCTCAATAGTGGAAATACCTCGTGCGTCTGTAAATAAGTAGCAATAAGATTGATGAGTAGAGCGCAAAACACGTCCTCGTAGTTGATGTAGTTGTGCCAGACCAAATCGTTCCGCTCCTTCAATTATAATAACTGTTGCATTAGGAACGTTTACTCCTACCTCAACGACAGAAGTTGCTACAAGCACATCTATTTCCCCTTGCGAGAATCTCTCCATTATTGCATCCTTTGAATTTGGTTTCATTTTTCCATGTAGAGTTTCAATACGCAGATCTGGGAACACTTCTTTTTTAAGGCGCGCGGCTTCTTCAGTGACATTTTTTACTTCCAATTTTCCTCCGCCTTCATCTATTTTTGGACAAATTACATACGCTTGTCTTCCTTGTGATACTAGTTCTCGTACGTGTTTGTAAACGCGAGTACGTTCTGAAGGAGGGACAATTTCTGTTTTAATTTCTTTACGACCTGAGGGCATCTCATCCAACAGTGTAAGATCAAGATCGCCATATACAGTAAGTGCAAGTGTACGGGGGATAGGAGTGGCTGTCATTGAAAGAAGGTGAGGCATGCGCCAAGGACTTTCGTCTGGCACATCGGTTTTTCGAGCAAGCTCGGCGCGTTGTCGTGTTCCAAAACGATGTTGTTCGTCAATTACTACATATGCGAGATGCTTAAATTTTACTGATTTTTGAATTAGAGCATGCGTGCCGATTACAATAGGGATTTCTCCATTTGCAACCCACTTTAAAAGTTGTGCTCGGGATATATCAGTCCATCCTTCAGGGTCTACTTTAGATGGGAATTTCCTACATCCTGATCCTGTTATTAGTCCAATTTGAATAGGAAGCCCTCGGAAAAACTCTATAAATGATTCAAAGTGCTGGGTTGCAAGTATTTCTGTAGGAGCCATGTATGCGACCTGTAGATTGCCAAAATCCTGTTTTCTACCCTCAGTATTTTTAGGCCTCGTAGTTACGACAGCAAAAGAAGTGGTAGCAGCAACAAATGTTTTACCTGAACCCACATCTCCTTCTAATAAGCGGGACATTGCGCGATGAGATGCGAAATCTTTAAGGATTACATCAATGGCGCGCTTTTGTGCTGAGGTAGGTGAAAATTGAAAACGCTTGATGAAAGTGTTCAGTTCTTTTTTTGAAACAGCAATGTCCCATGATGGAAGTGCATCGGATTCTGCGCGTTCACGTTGACGTATAAGTTGAATAAAAAATACTTCTTCAAAAGCAAAGCGTTTTCGAGCGGCAATTGCGTTTTTTTCATTTTTTGGTGCATGAATCCAAAGAAGCGCTGTAGATAGTGTTGGTAGATTATATTTTTTGAGAATATCTTTTGGAATCGGATCTTCAAGGTCGTCTACAATTCCTTGAGACAGAAGTTTTTGTATAGCATACAGAAACCAGCGCGAAGTAATTCCTCGACTCTCTGAATATACGGGAATAAGTAGTTCGGAGTTTTTGTCGGCAAATAGTTTGTTGTGTTCGTGGGGAAGCTTAACTTCTAAGTGTAAAAACTTAGAAGTTAAGCTTCTAAGTGGGTCAGCATGAGCAATTTCTGGGTTCACCATAGAACGTTTTCCGTTTTTCTCACGTATTTTCCCAGAAACAATCACCGGAGTTCCTTCTGGGAACATTTTTGAGATATAAGGTTGATGTAGCCATAATAATTTTAAGCTCCCGCCCTCATTTTTAAGTGTCGCTTCTGTCATCGGTATTTTACTTTTCCAAGCTTTACGAGCTTTGGTTTTAGTAATATTCCCTAAAACAGATACCAGGTTTTCAGATTTAGTTGTTTCAATAATTTCTTCGTTTGAAGAAGATAAATAACGAATGGGGAAGTGGTAAATTAAATCTCTTACTGTTTCTATGCCCAGCTTTTTTAGGGCCTTTCCTTGAAATTCGCTAAGTCTAAAATGTTCTGCTAAATTATCTGAAATTTTCATAATTTGATTATAAACCAATTAACCATACTATATATTTACGCGGTTGTTTTTGGGTATTGAATGGTCTATTTTGTGTAATATAATTAAGAGCATTATAAGTAGCTTTTATATTTTAATTTAAAAATTATGAAGAAAAATCTATTAAAGATATTTATTGGAGTTTCTTTGTTTGTCTTGCCTTTGATATCAGTTCAAGCTGTTTCGCGTGTAAAAATTAAATCATTTGACAAACCTTCTCTGACAGAAACCAAGGCAGATATAGAGAGACAAATACAAATGCTCTTGAACGAAATAGAAAGATTGCGAAATCAAGCAGGAACAAAATTGACACCTAGATGTTTTAGTAAAGATATTCGTTTGGGAGATTCGGGAGATGAGGTAGAAGCGCTTCATTCAATTTTAGAATCAGAGGGTTTCCAAATTAATTTAGAAGAAAAGAATTCACGACGCTTTGGAGAGAATACCCTTCAAGCGGTTAAGCGCTTTCAAGAAAAATATGCTGACTCAGTTTTAATCCCTGTTGATTTATCATCTGGAACCGGTTTCGTTGGTGCAAAAACTAGAGAAAGATTGAACTCAATTTCAAGGTGCTTTAGCGTATCTGAACCTATAAAACCGATAGTAAAAGATATCCAAGTAGTTTATCCAAACGGAGGAGAAACGTTGTATTTAGGAGATAGTGTAGATATAGAATGGAAAGACAATAGAAAATACCCTGATCCTGTTCTTGAATCATATAATCCAAATAATGATTCTTATGATATCTACATCCAAAGAGCAGATAAAGATGAAGCATATAAGAAATTAATAGCAATATCTATAAAAAGAGATAGTTCTTCAAAATTGCAAAAATATAATTGGAAGGTAGGAACTCTTAGTGAATTAGGAGAATTGTTGCCAGTAGGCCCCTATGAAATTGTAGTATGTCCTTCTGGAAGACACTTAACTGTTGCAAAAGAGTATTGTGGTAAAAGCGATAACAAATTTGTTATAAGTTCAAAGACGAGAGTAAAGAGAGAGATAAAGGTTGTAACACCAAACGGAGGAGAAAAATGGAGTGTAGGAGAAATTAGAAATATAGTTTGGAAGACAAATGGATCAAATAGCGATAAGATTCGTATAAGCCTGACGAACGAATGTACGAAGGATATAAAACACATTGCTACTGCTTTTGATACCGGATCATTTAATTGGTATATATCTAAAGATCTGGCTGATGATGAATGTGGTTATAAAGTTCGTATTTCACCAGCAGATGAAAAATCAAAAACTAACACTTTTGACGAAAGCGATAATTGGTTCTTTATATACTCTAATTTAAGAGAGCCAAAAGAGAAGGATATTATTTTTAAACCTGCGGATACAAGTAAAGGACATGTGTTAGGATCCTCTATATCAAGAGACGTAATACTGGATCAGATGATTTCCATTCTTTTGGGGATACAAGATAAATTGGAAGAGTTGGATTAGTTTTTCCTAACAAAAAAGCCTCAATAAAAGAGGCTTTTTTGTTTTGCTATTCAAAACAAAGCTTGACATGGGGGTTTTTTTGAATATAATGAATTCTCCATTGGCGATCTTTTTGAGTTAAAATATTTGAAAAGATTGTTGAGGTAAAAGAAGCACCTTGATAATTTAAAAAAACAAAAGTCGTACGGCTGTCACCGCGGTCGTACGCAACGTTGACTTCTGTATTTATTTACAAAAACAGAATTTAACTTCCCGTCTATTTGAAGCAGACATTAGTACAGTTTGCTTCGAAGGACAAAATATTTAGAACGAAGAAAAAAACTAATCACATTTTTTCTTTTGTTCTGCTCGAAAGAGTGGAATTTCTATTTCACTTTATATGTAGAGTTTGATCCTAGCTCAGGATGAACGCTGGCGGCGTGGATAAGGCATGCAAGTCAAGGGGGCCCGCAAGGGCAACCGGCAAACGGGGTAGTAACGGGTGGGAACGTACCTAGAAGTCAGGAATAACTCCGCGAAAGCGGAGCTAATACTTGATGGTCCCTTAGGGGTAAAGATTTATCGCTTCTAGAACGGCCTGCCTCGTATCAGCTAGTTGGTAAGGTAACGGCTTACCAAGGCTATGACGCGTAGGGGAGGTGAGAGCCTGACCCCCACCACTGGAACTGCGATACTGTCCAGACACCTACGGGTGGCTGCAGTCGAGAATCTTCCGCAATGCACGAAAGTGTGACGGAGCGACGCCGCGTGATTGATGAAGTCTTTTGGGACGTAAAAATCTTTTATGAGGGAAGAAGTTTATTGACGGTACCTCATGAATAAGGGGCTGCTAATCTCGTGCCAGCAGCAGCGGTAATACGAGAGCCCCGAGCGTTATCCGGAATTATTGGGCGTAAAGGGTGTGTAGGTGGTTGTATTAGTCCTGTGTAAAAGCCTGTTGCCTAACAACAGAATCGCACAGGAAACGGTACGACTTAGAGGGTGTAAGAGGTGTACGGAACTCATGGTGTAGGGGTGAAATCCGTTGATATCATGGGGAACGCCAAAAGCGAAGGCAGTACACTGGTGCATACCTGACACTGAGACACGAAAGCATGGGTAGCGAATGGGATTAGATACCCCAGTAGTCCATGCCCTAAACGATGACAACTAGCTTTTAGGAGTATCGACCCTCTTAGAGGCGTAGCTAACGCGTTAAGTTGTCCGCCTGGGTAGTACGGCCGCAAGGCTAAAACTCAAAGGAATAGACGGGGGCTCGCACAAGCGGTGGATCATGTGGTTTAATTCGACGATGAACGAAGAACCTCACCGAGGCTAGACATCCAGACGAATCATTTAGGAAACTAGATGAGCCTTCGGGCGGCTGGACAGGTGATGCATGGCTGTCGTCAGTTCGTGGCTTGAGCTGTTCCCTTAAGTGGGGTAACGAACGCAACCCCTATTGTCTGTTACATGTGTCAGACAAGACTGCCCTGCACTTTGTGCATGAAAAATAAGTTTTAATAATTTATTTGTTCGTGAATAAAGTGCAGGGAGGAAGGTGGGGATGACGCCAAGTCAGCATGTCCCTCTGATGCCTCGGGCTACACACATGATACAATGGGTGGTACAACGGGAAGCGACGGAGTAATCCTGAGCAAATCCTAAGAAAGCCATCCTCAGTTCGGATTGAGGTCTGCAACTCGACCTCATGAAGCCGGAATCGCTAGTAATCGTGGGTCAGAATACCACGGTGAATACGTTCTCGAGCCTTGTACTCACCGCCCGCCAAGTCAAAGGAGCCGGGAGTGCCCGAAGTCCCCGTTTATCGGGGCCGAAGGCAAGCTCGGTAACTAGGGTTAAGGCGTAACAAGGCACGGCTAGCGGAAGCTGGTCGTGGATTTAGTCAAATGACAATCGTTCTAACTTTTTGTTGGAATCTAGGCGGTCGATATCGTATGTCTCAATTGAACATGCGATGGATGGACATAAATCCTTAAACTATGTCTGACGACTCGGAGGAAAGACTCCGATAGAGCAGAACAAAAGAAAAAATATGATTAACATAAAACCGCCCAATAGGGCGGTTTTATGTTATTTTGACAAAAATATTTTAATATGATATATATTGCTATTAGAAAGGAGGCAAAAAATGTTTCATTTAGTTATGATTGTGATGTTGGCTCTGGTTGCTTGGCTGATGACCAGACTAGTGGATTCAGTCATACCTCCCCCCGACGATGATGGGGATGAGGATGAGACATTCTCACTCCCGAAAGGAGTGAGAATCAGAGTTTATAGGGGGAGGATCCCTCCTCCACCAAGCGATGAAGAGCCGCCCCCGGGCGGTTCTCTTTTTTATTGTGTATTTAATATGTGTATAGTCGGGTTCTTTAGAAGTTGAGGAAAAGTTAAAAATGAGCAGTAACTATAGACGCTTCCAAAACTGAAAATGAAATTTAATCATGTGTAGGGTATAGTAGAAAATATTAGGTAACCTACTAATAAAACATTAGGAGGCAAAAACAATTTTGAATATATGTGCGCGTGGAAGGACTTGAACCTTCGGCCTCGTCATTATCAGTGACGTGCTCTAACCAGCTGAGCTACACGCGCGCTTTATTGCTTGCACTATACCAAGAATTAGGCAAAAAGAAAATATTGAGTCCTACGATTAACCATAAATTTAACGAGTCAATAAATTACCATTTTCAATGGTTTTTGATAATATTCTTTTGTTAGGGCGAGTGGTGAAATTGGTAGACACGCAGCGTTCAGGGCGCTGTGGGAGTAATCCCATGGAGGTTCAAGTCCTCTCTCGCCCACATGAGATCTTTTTTTCGTTTTCTGAGAGCGCGACGTTTCTCTTACAAACCACTTGTACAAGTAGAGATTTCGCGTGACGCACTCAAACATAATCTTGAATATTTTTTGAAACTTTCAGAAGTTAAATCACAAAATGGAAGTTCAAATTATTTGCGTGGTATTGCACCTGTGCTGAAGGCAAATGCTTATGGGCACGGACTAGTTGAAGTGGCGCGTATTGTAGATGGGCTTCATGGCGTACGATTTTTGGTGGTTGATTCGTACTATGAGGCACTAAGGTTGCGTAACGAAAATATAATTTCACCAATACTTGTTATTGGATACACCATTACAGAAAATATTTTGGAAAACAGTATGAGTAATGTGGCGTTCTGTGTTAGCTCAATATCTCAGTTACGTGCACTTTCAAATACAATAATTCCAACAACATTTCATTTGAAATTTGATATTGGAATGCACAGACAAGGCATTATGCCAAACGAACTTTACGAAGTTATAGATATTGTACATAAACATCCTCAGATGCAAGTTACCGGTATATGTTCGCATCTATCTGATTCGGATGGAGAAGAAGATATACATACAAAACGTCAAATTGCCATATGGAATGACATTTCAAAAAAATGGCGCAATACGTTTCCTAACACCGAGTTTTTTCATTTGTCGGCAACTGCTGGCATTCGGTATTTGCAACACATAGACGCTAATGTTAGTAGACTTGGTATTGGACTTTACGGAATTTCCGATGATATATCAGGACTTATACCGGTTCTTTCAATGAAAACTATAGTTACGGCTGTTCGTACTGTTCATATAGGCGAAACAGTTGGATACAACAACACATGGACTGCAACACGAGAAACTATCGTTGCTACAATTCCAGTAGGTTACTATGAAGGTATAGATCGTCGCCTTTCTAACTCAGGATTTGTGCGTATAGGTGGTATTGAGTGTCAGATTATTGGGCGTGTTTCTATGAATATGATGACTGTTGATGCAACCGAAGTACCGAACGTGAAAGAAGGAGATATTGTGGAAGTAATAAGTAGCATAGATCAAGCTCCAAACTCTATAAAAAATATTGCTAGAATTTGCGATACAATTCCATATGATATTTTGGTACACATACCAACATCACTAAAACGTGTCGTGGTATAGTTGTTATATATGGAAATTTTTGACTCAGCAAAACATATTCATTTTATCGGTATCGGTGGAATAGGTATTTCTGCACTTGCACGATTGATGAAGAATCGAGGTAAGCACGTATCGGGTTCTGATCGTGAACTAACTAAATTAACGCGTGAACTTGAGCGCGAGGGCGTTCGTGTACGCCCAGGACACGATGAACATCATGTGCCAATATTTGCGGATGCCGTTATATATTCTCCAGCAATATCTAACGATAATACTGAGCTAGTACAAGCACGTAAACTTGGAATTCCTACTTTGACTTACCCTGAAGCGTTGGGGCTTATGACAAAGGACACATTTACCGTTGCGGTGTCGGGGACGCATGGCAAGACCACAACAACTGCAATGGTAGCTGAAGTGTTAAATGAATCTGTAAACCCTACAGTTATTGTCGGCTCATTATTGTCTGGAGGTAGAAGTAATTTTGTTGCAGGGCATCCGAAAAGGTTTGTGGTTGAGGCGTGTGAGTACAAACGTTCATTTCTCAACTTGTTTCCTGATGTTCTAGTAATAACAAATATAGATGAAGATCACCTTGATTACTATAGAGATCTTGAAGACATAAAGAGTGCATTCCGAGAACTAGTGCGCAAAGTACCTTCACACGGAGCAATTGTATGCGATATTTCCGATCCAAATGTTGCTGAGGTAGTTTCAAAAGCTCAAGCTACAGTGATTAATTATATGTCGTTGTATGACGAGCAGAGAGAGTTGTTTGTGTTTGGACAACACAACCAGAGAAATGCGGCAGCAGCACATGCTGTTGCTCAATATTTCAACATATCAGACGAAGAAGTGAATCGAGCACTTGCTCGGTTTTCAGGAACTTGGAGGCGCTCTGAGTATAAAGGACGAACGACCCGAGGTACAGAAATATATGACGATTACGCACACCACCCAAGTGAGATCAAAGCAACTCTCGCTGGTTTTAGGAAACAGTTTCCTGAACGTCGACTTAACATTGCTTTTCAACCACACTTATTCTCACGCACTAAAACGTTATTTGACGATTTTATAGACAGTTTTCATTATGCTGACCGTCTCTTACTTGCTCCTATTTACGCAGCACGTGAGGAACTTGATTCTTCAATTTCACACCATATGCTTGGTGATGCCATTCGGCAGTATGGAGGTAGAGTTGAATCATATGATTCTCTTGACGCTCTTACGCGAGTTCTTGCTCGTGGTATAGATTCAAAAGATATCGTAATCTCAATGGGGGCAGGAGATATTTATATGGTGGGAGAACGTTTGTTAGGTTCTTCTGGTACAGGTTTGATTAATTGACTTTTTATATCTTGCTGACTATAGTTCTCGGCGGATGAAACTGCGTGAATTCTCACGCTTTGAACATGAGAGGAGGTAGTTTTGATTTTAAACGATTGGATGGACTTGCGGTGGGCGAGCGAGTTTTCTGTTTTTCGCGCTCATTTGCGGGAAATGGAAAGATACGTCCGTCGAGAATATGATCCAACGAACGAAGAGTGGCAGTATGCGACCGATATGCTCTCAGGGGCATATTACGCATCAGCTGGATCAGCTCTTGTCCGGCACGAGAAATCTCACTTGATGATTCACAAGATTTTCTGGAGAATATCTGTTTTTCAGAGGCTAATGTCTGCGGCCAAAACTTCTGACTTGCTCTGGGATAATGTCACACGCGGGAATATGAATGTCTCGGCGTGTGATACGCGGCAGCGTATTTGTCGTGCTGTTGCGAACTATCCTTGGAGCTCGAAGAGGAGGTTGGAGCAGGCAGAAGAAGCAATTTATGACGGATTGTGCATCATCCGTTATCTATCTTCACCTGTCTGCTACACGCACGTGTTTTTCTTAATAGCACGTGCGGATATATTTCTTCGGGTGATGGGAGATTCTCCCGTGTCAATCAAGGCGATTCATGAGGCCACTCAGATGGCCCATGAAGCCGAGATTCTCACTGGAGGAAGTGACGCTCGGTCATCAAACCGCTTGCGCCGTCATGCGCGAGCGTTCCGCCATCTAGGGATTTTGTATGCCCGAGCCGATCGTGCTCGGGAGGCAAGTGACTGTCTGGAGCGTGCTCTGCTCTTCGATGAGACAGCAGAGCATATGCACCACTCTGAATGATAGTTCTTTCTTAGGCGCCCCCAGCGGGGGCGCCATTGCTTTTTTAGTAAATGCTTTTTACACTTCCGTTATTATGCAAACGATAGGAACTTTATTTGTTGTTGGTACACCGATAGGAAACCTGGAAGATGTTACGCTTCGTGCACTTCGTGTACTTGAGGAATGTGATGTTATTTTTTGCGAGGATACGCGCGTTACAAAACGACTTCTTGATAAGTACAACATAACAACTCGCACGACATCTCTAAATGCCCGAACTGAACATGCAAAAGTTGGTTCTGTGGTAGGAGCTCTTACAGAAGGAAAGAAGGTTGGATTGGTAACTGATGCAGGCACACCAGGGGTTTCGGATCCCGGATCTGTTGTTGTAGCAAAGGTGAGAGAGAGAATTCCTGATGTGCGTATTGAAGCAATTCCTGGACCTTCAGCTCTCACTACAGCACTTTCAATTGCAGGTTTGCCTATATCTGATTTTGTTTTCTTAGGATTTTTACCTCATAAAAAAGGACGGCAGACGCTATTTAGAGAAATTAAGGAGAGTAAGCGTGCAACCATTTTTTATGAATCTCCACACCGTATTATGAAGACGCTTGCTTCTCTTGCAGAACTTTTTCATGATTCAGGTGAATTGGATAAGAGATCTATAGTTGTTGCTCGTGAATTAACCAAAATTTACGAAGAAATCGTACGAGGAACAGCACAAGAGATACTCAAATATTTTGAAGAAAATAAAGAAAAGCAAAAAGGTGAATTTGTTGTGATTGTGGAGGGTAAATAGGGAGAGAGAATTTTGTTAAACGATGCACTTGGCGTTATACTGTGTGTCATGCAAACATATTATGCGAGTTTTGTTTTAGGAGTAGGCACTGTACTTGCGGTAATACAGATTGTAGGGATTCCTCTGGTGTGGAAGCAATGGCTGTCAGCTGGAATCGGATTGTTGTTAATTGGGTGGGGTTTATATGCCAGATATGGCCATAAAGCAACCTCTTCAGAAACACATGAATAAACGATCTTCACGCTCTACGGGTTCAACTTTTATTTTGTATGTAGCTATCCCTCTTTTTGTGGTGGCGATTTTATTTTTGGGATATGTAGGTGGGCCAGGATTGTTCTCTTATACATATTCAAGTGTAGAGAAGGATACAGAACACTCAGTACTTGTAGAGCAAGAGGAAGAACCAGTACGAGCGCCGAAAGTAATTCACCTGCCGACCCCTGATGTTGTGAAGGGTGTGTATATGACGCAGTGTGTTGTAGGAACTCCGTCATTTCGTGACAAAATAGTTGCGCTAGTTGAAGCGACAGAACTAAATTCGATAATTATTGATATAAAAGATTTTTCTGGAGGTATCTCATTTCCGACAGATAATCCAAAACTTGCGCCGTATGTGTCAGAAGCGTGTGGCGCTTTTGACATGAAATCATTTATTGAAAGACTTCATGCAAAGGGGATATATGTTATAGGTCGCATTACGGTATTTCAGGATCCGTTGTATTCAAAACAACACCCTGAACTTGCTGTAAAAAAAGCAAGTGATACTTCAATTGTGTGGACAGACTATAAGGGTTTACCTTTTATTGATGTAGGTGCACGTCCATTTTGGGAATATATAGTAGAACTCTCTCGTGAATCGTACGATATTGGATTTGACGAGCTTAATTACGACTATGTTCGATATCCTTCAGATGGAAATATGAAAGATATAGCTTTTACACATTCAGAAGGAAAACCAAAAGCTGATGTTCTTGAACTATTTTTTGCATATTTGTATGACAAGCTTTCAGGGCCTTGGGAAGACAACGAAGATGTACCTGCGCTGTCGGTGGATTTGTTTGGGTATACGACAACAAATCGTGATGATCTTGGAATAGGACAGTTGCTTGAAAGAGCTTTGCCTTATTTCAATTTTGTAATGCCTATGGTGTATCCATCTCACTATAACTCTGGATTTATTGGAATAGCAAAACCTGCCACTGCTCCATATGAGGTTGTGAAATATTCTATGGAAGAATCAGTACGTCGTGTACGGGCGCTAGCTGATGCAAAGGGCTCAACGGCAACAACAAGTGAGGCTGAGTATTTGCGTACACAAGCATACAAAGGGCACGGTAATATTCATGTACAACAGATGCGTCCGTGGTTGCAGGATTTTGATCTCGGTGCAATCTATACGCCGGACATGGTTCGTGCTCAGATACAAGCGACTTATGATGCAGGTCTAACTAGCTGGGCGCTTTGGGATGCTGGAAACACATATACGCAAGCAGCATTGCGAAATGATACTGTTACATTGACTCCGTCGGAGCAATAGCGTACTGTTTTTAAGGAAACGTTCTCTAATTCATCCAAAAGGAGGAGTTATGAAAGCATGTGTGAGGTTTGTTTTTGGCAATGCGGTTGCAGGCGCCGGATATTTTTTTCTTCCTCTTGTTTTATTTACTTTCGGCTCATTCTCATTCTGGATGTACGGTATTTTCTCTGGGTTGGAGGCGGGGTTTTGTTTTGTGTGGATCCCACTTGTTATATGGGGTCTATGCATTTTAAACGGAATCCACGTAAGAAATCGTGGGTTCCAGGATTAAAAAAGAGGGTCCGACTGTCGCTTGACGTTTAGTGGCAGTCTTTTTTCTTTTTGTGAGTTAAATGGGATTAAATGTACTTTACGAGCGTTTTGGTTTGCATAAATTTCTTGCGCAAATGCGTTATATACACAAGTGACGTCTGGTGTGATACGGCTTGCTTTTTGGCATTTCTGAAGGTAGGGTGTTTTTAGAATATACAATGGCTCACACTTGAAAGGAGGAAGGATGGAGTCAGAACGAGTAGTAATTAGTGTCCACGTTGTACGGAGGTACAGACAGTGGAGAGCTCGACTAGGCCTTACGGGCACGAAAGGGCTCTCTGACTACGATGAGATCGCTTTTCTCATCGCGTTAGCTGAGCCATGCCACGGGATTTCCGAAGGAATCCTGCGCTCGCGCACGAGGAGGCATGGACCAGCGAAGTATTTACACGCCGGAATTTGGCGTTTTGTCGTCAATGGTCAAGGCGTGCTTTGTACAGTTGAACCAGATTTGCACGAGGGGGAAGATCCAGGTGTATGGCGCGAAGTTAAGGAGGCGCTCGGGCAGACTCCTCGTAGTGGATTTACAGTACGCGAAATCACGCGCGGTCTCATCAAACGGGTTTCGCAGAAAGGAGGGTAGTATGATTAGCTTCGTGGAAGGTAACCAGAAGATTGAGGTCAATGACCTAATCCTCTTTCGAGTGAATTTCGAGAGGGGGTACTTCAGGTGTAGGATCCAGCGGGGGCAAAGTTTTGCCCGCTGGGATGTTCCCGGCAAGCCACCTCTTCAGCTCGAGGGGCTCGTGGAAGGCATCTTGTGTCCAAACGAGCTCCACAGGGTAGCTCTGTTTCTCGCCCGTGTGTTCGGGAACAGAGGGGTATTGAGGATCACTCTCGATGATCGCCTTGAACATGCGGGGTGGATTGGGTTCCGCGTGGTGTGATAGTTAGTGCCGAGCGTGGGGTTCAAAGAACCTGCGCTCGGCGCTTTTTCTTTTGAGTTTCTGTTTTATACTGAATGTAAGTATGCTTGCTTGTGCAGGCATCGCTTCTTTGCAAACTCATTTTATGGCACTGTACGATCCTAATCGCATCACATATATAGGTGAAACCGACTACCGCAATAAAAGGGTGAAATTTGGTATTAAAGCAAAAGACAGGCCTCGACATATTTACGCCATTGGAAAAACTGGAACTGGTAAATCAACACTTCTGGAGAACATGGCAGTACAGGATATTCAGAATGGAGAAGGTTTTGCGTTTATCGATCCACATGGAAAAAGCGCCGATTTGCTTTTGGAATATATTCCTAAAGAGCGTGTAGATGATGTTTTATATTTTGCGCCGTTTGATCTCAGTAATCCGGTTTCATTTAATGTAATGGAAGATGTTGGCACAGATAAACGTCATCTTGTGTCGGCGGGCTTGATGTCTGCATTTAAGAAAATTTGGGTGGACGCATGGTCTGCACGCATGGAGTATATCCTTAACAACACTATATTGGCTCTATTGGAGTATCCAGGTTCAACTCTTTTGGGTGTCAATAGGATGTTAGTTGATAGGGAATATCGAAAAGATGTAATTTCTCATATCACAGACCCTGGAGTTAAATCTTTTTGGGAAGGTGAGTTTGCAAATTATACCGATCGTTTTGCACAAGACGCAACGCCTGCGATTCAAAACAAAGTCGGTCAATTTACTGCAAACCCAGTTATACGCAACATAATTGGTCAGCCAAAGTCCACATTCAATATACGGCAGATCATGGACGATCAGAAAATTCTCATAATTAACCTATCAAAAGGTCAGGTTGGTGAAGATAGTGCGAATCTTCTAGGTTCAATGCTTATCACAAAAATATACCTTGCTGCGATGTCGCGCGCTGACTTGCGTGAAACAGAACTTAACAAGTTACCGAACTTCTATCTCTATGTAGACGAGTTTCAGTCATTTGCAAATGAATCGTTTGCTGATATTTTATCGGAGGCACGTAAGTATAAATTAAATCTCACAATCGCGCATCAATACATTGAACAGATGAGTGATGAAGTTCGCGCGGCCGTATTTGGAAACGTTGGCACGATGGTTTCTTTCCGAGTAGGTGCAATTGACGCTGAATATCTAGAAAAAGAATTCGTCCCAGCTTTTACCGCAGAAGATCTTGTCAATCTTGGTGCGTTTAAGATGTATCTCAAGCTGATGATTGATGGTATGGCGTCTGCTCCTTTTTCTGCAGGAGGATTGCCGCCAATAGAACCCCCGTCTATTTCATATCGAGATGTGGTGATTGCGCGTTCGCGGAGTCAATTTTCAAGACAACGAGCAGTTGTTGAAAATGAAATTCTTAAATGGCATCAGAAAGAGTATGGAAAGCAGGCGTTTGAGAAAAAAGATAATGATGTACCAAAAGAAAAACGACGTGGTGATGACCCGCGTACTCAAAAATTTGAAGGCAAAAAACCGTTAGACCGTTGGAATGCTCCCAGGCAGGATTCTGAGCGTGAACGTGAATTGCGAAAAGCCGTGTCGCTCTCAAATTTACGTCACTCTGATTTTAAAAAACATAAACAGAAAAAGAAATCTAAAGGTCCATCACAGGCGCATCTCTCTGAATTACGAGCAGCATTAAACGCAGTAGTTGGTGAAGCCCAGGCAAATTCTAATAAACAGGAAATACCGTCTACGCAAAAGAAAGAAGAACATCCACAAAAAACTCTACAATCTGAATCACTACAACAACAGAGTCAGAAACAACAAAAACCTCAAGAAGTCCCAGAGCAAGTCCTGAAAGATCTTTTTAAGACAAAAGAGGAAAAGTAAGGAAACTTATATCTCTACGCTCCTCATCTTTATTTTTTCTTCAGATATGCCGTGTATTGTTGTACACGGTTTTTTAATGAAACCACATTAATAACAGTATATCTGCATATGAAATACTGCATATATTTTTTATGCGCCGTGGTATTGCTTCCTTTGTCGGCGCAAGCGTCAGTAATTATTAATGAAATAGCGTGGATGGGTACTGCAGTTTCGGCAAATGATGAATGGATTGAACTGTACAATACTGGAACCGAATCTGTGTCGCTTGCTGGGTGGATATTACGTGCAGAAGACGGATCTCCGACTATATCACTTTCTGGAACTATTGAAGCGGGTGGATATTTTTTACTTGAGCGCACTGATGATGAGTCGGTGCCGGGTATTACTGCAGATATTATTTATACAGGAGTTTTAAGCAATGAAACAGAAAACCTTTTGCTTTTGGATTCAAATGGCTCAGAGGTTGATGTAGTGCGCGGTGGTCCCGGATGGTCGATTGGAGGAGATAACACCACTAAACATACAGCGCAACGACAAGCAGACGGCACCTGGATTACTGGAGTACCAACGCCTCGAGCAGTAAATAGTAGTGAAAATACAAAATTGCCTGACGATAAAGGTGAAGTTGCTGGTACTAGCACTAAAGCAACAACGACAAAGAAATCAACTGACGGTTATAAGCAAATAGTTTATGCATACGCGGGACAAGATATTGAATCGGTTTCTGGAGCTTATGTATTTTTCAAGGCGTTTGGTGTAGATGATAAGAATGGGCCTATATCTGGAGTGAAATATCGTTGGGCTTTTGGAGACGGATCCATATCAAATATGCGAGCGCCACGACATATTTATCATTTTCCTGGCACGTACATAGCGGCACTATACGTTACTGACGGAGAGCAGGATGCTAAGGATTCTGTGTTGGTAAGGGTAACAACAGCAGATGTCGCAATTACTGATGCTACAGCAGGTTCTGATGGGTACATTACGTTACACAATAAAAGTGCTACGGCTCTGGATCTTTCGTTGTGGGAAATTAGAGCTAAATACTTACGAAATGGCAAAAAGAAAACAAAAACATTTACTATTCCGCTAGGAACGATGATTGCACCTGAAACAGCAGTGCCGTTTCCATCTGCCATAACAAATATTGCTCTTTCAGAGGCAGATCGAATAGATTTGGTGTTGCCAAACGGAAGAGTTACTGCGTCTTGGTAATAGTATGCTGTGGGTATTGTTAGTTGGTTTGTTTGGTGGAGTATGTGCTGTTTTTGCTGTTCGAGCGTTTGAAAGCGATGACCAAGAAGAGGTATCGCCTTCAGATGAGATAGAAATAATAGAGTAATAATTGGTCTTTGCGCCTATATATACAATCTTGCTACTATGGAGTAATGAATAAACGAAGGGTTCTTATCTTTTCTCTTATGTACAGTCCCTTTTGGGGTGGGGCTGAACTTGCAATAAAAGAAATTACCGACAGGATTTCTTCAGATGAAATTGAATTTGACATGATAACGCTACGAGCTGATGCACAACTTCCTCGAGTTGAGCGGGTTGGAAATATCACTGTGTACCGCGTAGGGCCCGCACGAAAAGGCATTACGTATGAATCTTTAGTGCATTCACCTTGGTATCTAATTAAGACGTTGTATCCGCTTCTCGCTTCTTGGAAGGCACACTCACTGCATCGTCATAAACCGTACGATACAATGTGGTGTTTGATGACTTATATGGGATTTCCAGCCGTGCTTGCTCGTATGTTTGGTATGCGAGTTCCGTTTGTTTTGACGCTTCAAGACGGAGACACTTTCAGTCATATAACTAAGCGCTTACGAATTAAGGTAGTCTCTCCTTTGTTAAAGAAAGTATTTCGTGACGCCACACGCGTACAAGTTATTTCGAATTATCTCGGTACATTCGCAAAACAAATGGGGTATAAGGGAGAACCCTTTCTTATACCAAACGGTGCTTCAGTTTCTGAGTTCTTGAAATCAGATATTCCTTCTGAGCAAATACGCGCTGAGTGGGGTTTTTCAAGTGAAGATATCGTCTTAGTTAGCACCTCTCGACTTGTACATAAAAACGCACTCGATATAGTCATACAAGCATTACCGTTAATACCGAAAAAAGTGCATTTTATTAATCTAGGTCTCGGCCCTGATCGACAGAAGCTAGAAAAACTAGCTGAGGATTTAGGCGTTGCTCATCGTGTACATCTGCTAGATCATCCGGGACTTAAGAAATTGCCTTCTTATTTGCGTGCAAGTGATATATTTATACGACCGAGTAGGTCAGAGGGTTTTGGTACATCGTTTATAGAGGCGATGGCAGCAGAAATACCTGTTATTGCGACACAAGTTGGAGGTATAGCAGATTTTTTGTTTGATGCTCATCGCAATCCTGATGTTGCTACTACAGGATTTGCGGTGGATGTAGATTCTCCAGAAGATATTGCAAGAACAGTTCAACATATTCTAGATTCTCCAGATGAAGTACAAACAGTGGTGCGAAATGCACGAAAAATGGTAGTTGAGAAATATGATTGGGATGTTATCGCACGTGATATAGCGCGCGTTTTACACATAACATGAAGATCTTAATTGCAACAGGTATTTTTCCTCCACATGCAGGAGGCCCATCTTATTACAGTAAAAATCTACGAGATGAACTTCTGGCTCTAGGTCATAAGGTTTCTGTTCGTACGTTTACCATTGAACGATGGTTGCCGACAGGCATTCGACATGCAGTATTTTTCATAAAAACACTTCCAGCATATCTTTGGGCAGATACTGCAATAGTAATGGATACGTTTTCAGTTGCTGTACCCGTAGCACTTATGAAAAAATGGTTTGGTGGGAAAATGATTATTCGTACAGGAGGGGATTTTCTATGGGAGCAGTATGTAGAAAGGACTGCCAAGTTAGTGATTTTCTCCGAGTTTTATGCAGGTCATCGGTATTTTACGAAAAAAGAGCAAACTATTTTTCGTTTGACGAAGTGGGTGTTGTCACGGGCCGATCATGTAGTTTTTAATTCCGAATATCAACGGCGCATATGGAAAGAACCATATGATCTTGATCTAAATAAAACTTCAATTATTGAAAATGCATTTCATGGTGTTTCAATAAATTCGCTTAGCCCTACTAGGAAGAATTTTATATGTGTAGCACGGCCAATTAGGTTGAAGAATATTGAAAATCTCAAGAAGGCTTTTGATATCGCTAAACAAAAACACCCAGAAATAGAACTAGATTTATACTTTAATATTTCACACAAAGAAGCAATGGAAAAACTAGCGGGTTCGTATTGCGCTATTCTAGTATCTCTTAGCGATATATCGCCTAATTTTGCAATCGAGGCTCTTTCTTTAGGAAAGCCAGTGATTATCACACGGGAAACAGGTCTAGAAAAACGAATAGGACACGCAATGATTTATGTAGATCCGCTTTCAGTTTCTGAAATAGCCGAAGCAATAGTAAGAATGGTAAATGATACTATATATACTACATATATAAACCGAATAAAAGAATTGTCTTTTAATCGTTCTTATACAAATGTGGCGAAAGAATTTTCTACCCTAGCCTTAGATCTAAAATCTCAATAATCATTTAAGATCTAACCCTTTCATCCACTCGTATGTCGCAGTAAGACCTTCATCCCATAGGGTGGTAGCTTTCCATCCTAATAGACGTTCAGCTTTTGAAGCATCTATATCTTCTAGGATAGTTTGGTTTTTACGTTGAGGTATAAAAACTATTTCGGAGGAAGTACCAGTGAGTTTTTTTATATCTTTAGCCATTTTTATTGCCGTTATGCGTTCAGTTGTTGATAGATTAAAGATTTGTCCTAACGATTCTGCTCTACGTGAAAGAGTTGCGACTGTGCCTTCCACAAGATCGTCGACGAATGTTAGTGTTCGCTCTTGCATACCATCTCCGTGCACTGTGATTGGTTTGTTAAGTATAGCTTGTTTTAAAAAAACATAGACGCCCAACGTTTCACGCATGCCTTCTCCGTAAACTGTAGCATATCTAAGTATGGTCCAAGGCATATCATAGTTTAATCCGTACCCTCGAACTAACCATTCTCCTGCGTATTTTGAACAAGCATAAAGCTCAGAGGGATTTGGTAAAGTAGAATCCTCCTTTGCAGGGTGCTCTGTGACATTGCCGTACACGCAGCATGTAGATGTGTATATGAGCCACTTACCATGTTTAGCACAAGCGTATGCAATATTGTGTGTTCCATCAACATTTACCAAAGTGCCCTTATAGCTTCCTGTAAGATCTACCATACGTGTCATGTCTGCTTCAGCGGCTATGTGTAGTACAGAATCAACTTTTTCTACTGCGTGTTCCACGGAGTCACGATCCAATAGATTGAAACCATCTAATATATCGAATCCAAAAACATCATGGCCGAGTTCTTTAAGTTTGAGCTCAACTTTTCGTGCGATAAAACCTCGATTTCCAGTGAGAAGGATACGTAGTTTCTCTTTTTTCAAAAAATCCATATAAAAACATAGCTTATTATCTTGATAAATTATTGTCGTATAGTGTAACACTATTAGAAGGCCAAAGGAATAAAGCTGGGTTATACTAAATATACCAACTATAGAAAAGAAAGTTGCTTTTATGAAAGTGTTAACTATAGGTTCAGATAAAAATCTTCTTCTTCAAAGAAGTGCGGTGCGCGCACGAATGTCTCTTTATGGTCAAGCATGTGACGAGCTACATATAATTATTCCAGGTGCCGGTAATTCAGAAAAAATTTCTGAAAATGTTTTTATTCATCCGACTGGAACGACAAATCCAGTTAAACGAATTAGCTCGGCAGTTTCTGTCGGCAAAAAACTTACAGGATGTAACCTTGTTACTGCTCAGGATCCTTTTGAATATGGCGTGGCGGCGCTTAAACTCGGTAAGTATTTCAACATCCCAGTAGAATTGCAGGTGCATACCGATATAGGTAGCCCTTTTTTTAAGAAAGAGCTGAAAAATAAACTGCGCATGATAGGAATTTTTCGCCGACTTTCACAAGCAACAAGCGTTCGTGTTGTTTCCGAACGAGTTGCGAAAGCTATAGAAAAACTGGGAGTTTCAAAAGAACGAATTACTGTATTGCCGGTGTTTATTGATTCAAAAAGATTTCTGGATATAGAAAGGAAACCCTCTGAAAATGAAAAAATTATTTTTATGGCAGGTCGATTGGAAAAAGAAAAAGATTATCCGTTAGCTCTTGATGTATTTGCTCGAGCGCATAAACATATTCCAGAAACTCGACTCCACATAGCAGGAGGAGGTCGGTTGAGAACATTACTAGAGGCACGATCGCGATTTCGCGGAATCTCCAATTCGGTTGTATTTTTAGGTCCAGTTGCAGATATGACTTCGCACTTTCAATCTGCGCACGTGTTTTTGCATACTTCAAAATATGAAGGTTTTGGAGCAGTGCTTGCGGAAGCATCACTTGCTGGAGTCCCAATAGTTTCAACGGATGTTGGAATAGCAGGAACACTTCTGAAAAATGGGGAACATTTACGAGTTGTACCAGTTGGTGAAGCAAGTAAATTAGAAGAAGCTCTTATTGAAACCTTCATTCGTCCCAAAAAAACTAATGAACTAGCACTTACTGCGTCGGGGTGGATGTACAAGAATCTCATGTCTCCTGATGTATATGTTAAAAATTTGAAGTCAGCGTGGGAGAAAACCGCTGTGAAACACTAACTATGCGAATACTTATACTTACACAAGCAGTTGATACAAAGCATCCTGTTCTTAGTTTTTTCCATCGATGGATTGAAGAATTCGCAAAACATTGTGAATCAGTCATAGTCATCTGTTTATATAAGGGCAAGCATCATTTACCGAAAAATGTGCGTGTGTTGTCACTAGGAAAAGAAAAAGGAGTTTCGCGTTTAAAGTATCTCAAACGATTTTATAAGTACATCTGGAAAGAGCGTCGTAATTATGACTCAGTGTTCGTGCATATGAACCAAATATATGTACTACTTGGCGGTTTGTTGTGGAGGCTTTTGGGAAAGCGAGTAGCTCTGTGGTATGCGCACGGATCAATTCCTTTTTCTCTTTTGCTGTCTATTCCGCTATCACACTTAGTTTTTACGTCAACAAAATATGGTTTTCGTTTTAAAACACGAAAATTAATGATAGTAGGACAGGGAATAGATATTGATCAGTTTCCGTATGTAGAGCGTGACAGCGATGTAATTTCTCGCTTCATGACGGTTGGAAGAATTTCTCCAGTGAAAAATTTAGAAATTTTGATAGATACTGTTGCTCTGCTTCATAGTCGTGATGTTTCTTGTACACTTGATATTATAGGAGATGCTCAGGGGGCTTCAGGGCGAGAATATAAGCTACAGTTAATCGAACGAATTCGTGGAAGAGATATAGAAAATGCTGTTACGTGGCATGGAGCATATCCTCACGTAGATATACCACGAGTAATATCCGAGCACGACTTGTTTTTACATGCAAGCAAGACGGGTAGCTTAGACAAAACGGTCCTTGAAGCATTCGCAGTTGGAACGATTCCTGTAACGTGTGATCCTACTTTGTCTGAAGAATTGCCAGAAGAGATTCGGTCGTTGTGTATAGCAAAACACGACAATCTTGATTCATATGTACGAGCTGTAATGAATATTCGATCACTGTCTGGAATAGAGTTGGAGCGCTTGCGTAAAATGGGCCGACGGTATGTAGAAGATAACCATTCGATAGAATCTCTTATTACTAAAATATTATATCGTTTTATATTTTAATTTACTGCTTTGGAATGATATGAATTTAAATGAATACAAACAACTTTGGAAAGGAAAAACTTTGTTGAGGATAAAAATGCACAACGAACTTTATAGTGATACATGAAAAGAAAAATTCTTTTTTTGAAAAATATATCAAATATTGGGGCGACGGTTTTTTGGAAAATAGCTATAGCTGCTGGACTAGTTTTTTTCTATATTCTTTCAAAGTTTACTCAAAAACGCATTGAATACCCAGTGCTCATAACGTGTAATGGAAAACTGCTTAAGTTACCGTTATCACATTTTATAGATTTTATTGTTGCCTACGAAGTTTTTGTGTTGCAACAATATAAAGATCTTACTGGGCACGAAAAAATTACGTTTGCTCTTGATTTGGGAGCTAACGTTGGTTTTTCTACTTTATATCTTGCAACTCATTATCCGCACGCAAGTGTTGTAGCAGTTGAACCTGATTCTCATACTTTTTTTTATTTAAAAAAAAATACTTCAAATTTTCCTAACATTAAATGTATACACGCCGCTATATCTGATCGTGAAGGAGAAGTTGTTTTATACGTGCACCCGCGAAGTAGTTTGTCTTCTTCTATTATTAATCGCGATATTACTTATGTTCCAAAAAAAGTCCCTTCGATTACTCTAAAAAACTTAATAGATACACACATACACTCTCTAGATGTGTTAAAGTTTGATATTGAAGGAGCTGAAGGTGCATTATTTGGCGATTCCGACCGTGTGCCAATGTTTCGTTATATTACAGGTGAGTATCACGCAGATATTGTAGGAAAACCAGTAGAGACATTTGTAGATACTTTTAAAAAGCATAATATAACTGTATCACCAATTTCTAAGAGTCGGTATATAGTTTCAGCAAAAATTAAAGATGTTTAAAAAAACTCGTTCATTAATACGCCTAGAAGAATATACGTTACTAAAGAAACTCGAACCTGTTGGCGAGTTACTGGATTTGGGAGGTAGCACAAAGTCTGGATATCATGAACTTCTTCCTGGAGTAGTTTCAATTACGACAGTTAATATAAATCGTGAATATGGATGTGATTTGGTTTTTGATATACAGAAACCGTTTCCATTAGAAACAGATACTTTCCAAACAGTATTAGCAATTAATGTACTGGAGCACATTTTTGATTTCCATGCTGTGGTTAGAGAAACTTTTCGTGTTCTTAAACCAAAGGGCAGATTTGTAGTAGCCGTGCCATTTATGTTTCATATACACGGATCACCTGATGATTATTTCAGGTATACAGAATCTGCTTTGCGAACTCTTATGTCGCAATATGGGTTTATAAACATCAATGTCTCTTTTCTTGGGCACGGTTTATTTAGTCTAGTATTCCAAACAATAGGAGGAGTTTTTCCTTCTTTCATCCAAGGTTTTTTTGGATTCTTTTTTTCAAAGATAGATTCTTTGCTATGTGTATGGAAACGTTATCGTTTGTTCGCTCAAAAAATTCCTCTAGGTTATTTTGTTGTCGCGCAAAAACCAGAATAGCTTGAGTGTTGGATATTGCAGGAGTAAGTATCCAAAAATACTAATAATTAGAGTTGTGGCTGTACGAGCCACAATGACAGTGAGCAAGCTTCCGCCGAAGAAAAGCGGAGTAATTGTTACAATCAAGAGTGATACAGATTGGACCACATGCAACGTATATAAAGAACGTACTTCATGTCGTGCTTGTAAACCATTGTTGATGAGTATAAGTATTCCAGACCCGATGATACCAACGGCTATTATTTGAGAATAAAATATAGACTCAAGGTATGCGGGAAAAAGTAGGCGATATATTAGTGGCGCTACAAGAATATAAATAGCAACTAATACTCCGTAAATTGCTGTAATTCGTAGTAATTGTTTTTGGAATATTTTTTTAATATCTTTTGGAGTTTTTGCAAGTTTTGGTAACGCCAATGATCCAGGGATTTTAAATAATCCTCGTATTTGATCAGGAACTGCGTTTGCAAAAAGATATATTGCGACCTGTGTAGCACCTAGAACATGGAAGATTAGTATCTTATCAATATAAGATACAATCGTGGAAAATATGTTAAGAATACTGAGATGTTTTGAAAGTTTTTCCTCGGGATGTATTTCTGTTTTACTAGTAGGATATACACGTAAGCTTAGTCGGTGTGCTATATAGTTTGTAATTATTGAAGATATAAAAAATGTGCTGATTAATACTAATACATTTTTTGTAAACAAAAGTGCAACTATAATAGAGAAAAGTACGCCAAAATCAGGTACTAGACCGAATAGAGTCATTCTTCGAAAATCTTTTTTCCCGTTGAGATATCCTGAAAAGAGCAGAAAAGTAGCGTATGGTGAATATAATACACCGGAGATAATCAAGCCCCACCCAATAGCTGCGTTTGACTGTATTAAATAGTATATGCCTACTGCGATAGATAAAAATGAAGGAATGAGAGCCCAGCGAAGACTTTTTTTAATAGCTAATTTATAGAATCCATTACCAATGCGCGCAGTAGCTTGTATGAGGGCAGATCCTAGTCCAGTTAATGAAAAAGCACTAAGCATACCCACAATAGAGAGGATATATTTATAAACCCCGTACGTTTCTTTTGGAAGAAAATATGCAAAAAATATTGCAGTAAATAGGGAAGCAATCGAACCAGTAATCTGTCCCAATAATAGCCAGAATCCTCCACTTGTGAGATACACCATGTCCGTTTTTGTGTACCGCTCACTCCAACGTAGGATTTTGATTATTTTTTCTTTCCACTTATCGGGCATATGCAACATAGTGTAGCGTACTTTTATATACTCTGCTTCAAGGTGATATAGTTATAGGTATGACAATACAGCCAAAAGAGTTTTTTATAGAAAAAGTTGCGGAAGAATTAGGTATATCTGAACAAACACGGGTAATAGATCTTGGAAGCGGACAATCTAGGAATTTTGTATCACTACTGCAAAGATTTCCAAAATTGACCTACGTCGGAGTTGAACCGAAGAAGGAAGATGCAGAAATGGCTCGCGTTTTATTAAAAAAATTTCCAAATGTAAAAATATACAATCAACTTGCTTATGAACCACTTCCAGATGAAGCGTCATTTGATATATGTCTGTCTTTTTCTGTCTTAGAACATGTAAAACAAATAGAACGTTTTCTTGAAAACAGTGTGCGTATTACGAAACAGTTGGGTTATATAATTCATCGATACGATTTAGGGCATGCGCTATATCCTTCAAATTTAAAAGAACGTTTTCAGGTTTTTTTGGGTAATAAACTTCCGTTTTTGTTATCAGAACATAAATTCGTTAGGTATCTTGATCCAGAATTTGTCCAAAAAACATTAGAACGATATGGAGCGCAAGTTGCAAAAATAACCTATCACCAGATGCCGAACCATAAGCGTTTTTTGCATACTTTTCTTGCTGATTCGGAAGAAAAGAAAATACTCGCTAAGCATATTTTGCAATGGGAATTTGATATCTCACCGTATCTAATGGAAATGAACAAGAAAACGCGTGAATTATTATTTCCTTCAGTTGTTTTGTGGGCACGTAAAAAATAATAGTCGTACTAGATTTAGTGCTGTATACTATTTTCCATGAACTCAATTCTTAAACGAGGTATTCTAGGAGTACTGTTTCTGGTACCTTTTATCCCGTTTGTTGTTACTAAAACAATGTATTTCCCATTTATTACGGGAAAGGCGTTTGCATTTCGTTTTTTAGTTGGTATTGCTGTTGCACTGTGGTGTGTGTTGATGCTGTATGATCGTTCTTTTGTACCTAAGAAAACTCCAGTATTGTGGGCGGTTCTTATATTTTTTGGAGTTGTCGCAATAGCGGATATCTTTGGTGTGAATTTTGAACGTAGTTTGTGGAGCAATTTTGAACGGATGGAAGGGTTAGTTACATTTATATATCTTTGCGTATTTTTTCTAGTTAGTTCTACTATTCTCTCACGAATGGATAAGTGGAAAGCATTTTGGAATGTGTCAGTTGTAGCTTCTGTTGGCATGGCGTTGTACGCATTGTTGCAAGCATATGGAACTCTTTCTATTTCGCAAGGCGGTGCTCGAGTTGACGCAACAATGGGTAACTCAATTTATCTGGCGGTCTACATGCTGTTTCATATATTCTTGACACTGTGGCTTTTGTATGGACGACGACGATCTTGGCCTTATGTAACGTGGTATTTGATTGCAATAGTGTTACAGCTTCTTGCGTTGTACAACACAGGAACGAGAGGAACCGTGTTGGGATTGATTGGAGGTTTAGGAATTACATCGCTAATTATTGCGTTGAAGGGGAAAGAACATCCTCGTTTGCGTGCTTTGGCTATAGGAAGTATTGCCTTTATGATTTTATTTGTTGGAATTTTTGTTGCATTTCGCGATACTGACTTTGTAAAAAAAAGTGCAATACTCAACCGTTTTACAAGCATTTCTTTCTCTGAAGGGACCGGGTACTCTCGTGCAGTTTTGTGGAGCAGTATTGCGTTTGATGGTTTTAAAGAACGTCCATTATTGGGTTGGGGCCAGGATAATTTCTTGATTGTGTTTGGAAAATATTATGATGCGCGAATGAATAAACAAGAGCCGTGGTTTGACCGTGCGCATAACGTGTTTTTTGATTGGCTTATATCTGCAGGTATTTTGGGCCTACTTGCTTATTTGTCTCTATTTGGAGTTTCTTTGTATGTAATATGGAAACAATCTTCTCACTTTGCACTAGTTGAGCGCTCAATAGGAACAGGGTTATTTGCAGGATATTTCGTACACAATATTTTTGTTTTTGATAACCTTATTAGTTACATTTTTTTCTTCCTGTTTCTTGGGTTTATTTCATCCTCGTACGTTATTTCTCACAGCGACATACTACATAAGTACAGTGATCGCTTGAGATATCGCTTTATATTAGGAGTGGTAGCGTTTATTGTTATTGCGGTTCTTACCTACGCAACTACGATACCGCATATACAAGCATCAAAAAATATAATCAAAGGAATAGTTGGTGCTCAGCAGGGAGATTTCTATACTCCGCTGGAGTTGTTTACGAATGCAGTAAAAGATCCAGTTGCAGATGATGAGGCGCGATTTCAACTTAGCAGAGTGGCGTTTTCTATAGCAGCATCCTCAGACCCCAGCATAACAGAGGAAATAAAACAAGCTTATTTAGAGACAACATTGTTAGAGTTGGAAAAAAGTGCACAACATGATCCTGATAATACGCGAGCAAAATTTTTTCTTGCTATGTTTTATGCTCGTATAGGTGATCTTGCAGAAGCGAAACGTCTTTTTGAAGAACTTCTTTCTGTGAATCCTGATCGTCAGATATTTTTATCTGAATATGGACTTATTCTAGCGCTTACGAATGAGTACCAGCTTGCTGAAGAAGTATTATCTCGTTTTCAAGAGATTGCCCCAGAGAGTCAAGAGGCCGCTACGCGTTATTCAGCAATACTATTTCTTCAGGGGAAACGAGACGAAGCACAGAAAGCGCTTGCGGTATATGCGGGCAATACCTTTGAAGACGGTTCTTTTGATCTTTCAATATATGGTACGCCCACAACATTTGAGCAAGCTTTTATCGCAACAACATTTGAGACCGAACGCATACAAATGCGTCTTGAAGAAAGAGGGTACGGTGAATATCTTTTGAAGGTGCAGGAATATGCAAATAACAATCAAAAGCAGAAAGCTCTAATTTTTATAAAGGATATGCTCACTTTCTTCCCGAATGAGAAAGAGAAGACAGAAGCGCTACGAGAAGCTGTTATTGCTGGAAAAGAAATTATTATTAAGGATTCTGTAAATCCAACTCAAGAGTAAGGTGGGGCTTGCACCAATATTCTTAGTATGCTATACTTGCAGATGTGAGTGCAGTGGTGTTAAGCTACTACACAGATGTTCTGCGAAAGCTCCGCGCTATGCGCGGGGTTTTCGTTTTGGGATAAAAATACTCAGAGGGTTTTTATATTTATCCGACATGCTTTATACTTAAGTGTATACGAGTTTAATTTTTACTATGCGAAAACCTACAGGACTTTCTATATTGTTCAGTATTATTTTAGGTGGACTTTTTGGTGGAGCGGTGTTGTTTATGTATCAAGCGACATTGGACACAAAAGCACCTCTTTTGGGGAACAAAACGTATGTGGCAGTTTTTCTTGATACGAATCAAGTGTTTTTTGGTAAAGTTACTTCTTTGCGATATGACTACGTTATTCTCAAGAATGTATATTATCTGCAACAAACAGAAGAAGGAGACAATCCTGGATTTATGCTCAATAAAAGTGGATCTGAATTGCACGGACCGCGAGATGAAATGTATCTGAATCGTGATCACATACTTCTTTTACAGCCACTCCGCTCTGATTCGGAAGTCGTTTCTACAATTACTCAGTATGAGGCCTCTATAAAAGATACAAAGAACAAATAAACTTTTTATATAGGTGGAGTTAGCACTGATTACGCCGGATTGTGTTTGAAGTTATGTTTGTGTAGAATAAACGTGTGTCTTTTTAGGCATGACCGGCGGCTGCACTCACATAAAAACATCTTGGAGCTTCGCACCCGCCGGTCATGCATGAACGGAACGCTTTCTGAAGAAAAGAGAACTTTTGTAGAGCTTGCTCCGTATACCACATTTCGTATCGGCGGTCCTGCCGATATTTTTTATATTGTAACAACGGAAGATCAGTTGTACGACATAGCTGAGAAACATTTGGATATGTCTATCACCGTCCTTGGTGGAGGATCAAATGTTTTAGTGTCTGACTCTGGGGTGCGTGGAGTTGTCGTTAAGATGAATATAACTGGAATTACATATGAAGATCATGGAGACACAATTACTGTCGTCGCTGGAGCAGGAGAGACTTGGGATACATTTGTGGAGAATACAATCACCCATGGAGCATTTGGGCTTGAAAATCTATCAGGAATTCCTGGGACAGTAGGAGCTTCACCTATTCAAAACATAGGAGCATATGGTGTTGAGGTGAAGAATACAATTGCGTGGGTAGAGGTGTTTGATAAAAAGACACTTGAACGTAAACAACTGAAGGCCGATGAGTGTGAGTTTGGTTATCGTGAAAGTATTTTTAAAAAACCTGAAGGAAAATCATATGTGGTAACAAAAGTGGCGTTTACACTCTCCAAAACTTTTCAGCCAAATGTAGCGTATAAAGATCTAAATCTTTTTTTTGGCGATGTTTCGCCTAATAGTGCATTGGAAGTTCGTAATGCCGTTCTGTCTGTGCGCGCACGTAAGATGCCCAATTTATCAGAGTGTGGTACGGCAGGATCGTTTTTTAAAAATCCTATTATTTCTGAAGAAAAATCATTGCTATTGAAAGAACAATATCCAGACATACCCGTGTTTTCTGATGGAACCGGGCTGTTTAAGATTCCGATTGCGTGGATTCTAGATAACGTATTACACCTAAATGGTTTTCGAGAAGGCAATGTGTCATGTTTTAAATCACAACCTCTAGTTGTGTGCGCACATAGCGGAGCAACTGCGCATGAAGTTGATGAGTTTGCAAAAAAAATAGAATCACAAGTATATGATGCAACAGGAATTGTTCTTGAACGTGAAGTTCAGATTATTTCGTGAAAAATATTTTTGTAAGTTGAAAAATGTTATCCACACTTTTATAGAAAATGCATTGTATTGTATTCACTTATGCACGATAATTTTAAGTAGAACATACACACATACATTTGTGTGATCGTGTTGGTCGATTTTAAAAACTACTTAGTCGTGGTACCACGACAAACATATGGCAAAGAAAAAAGTTGCAAAGAAGAAAGTTGCAAAGAAGAAAGTTGCAAAGAAGAAAGTTGCAAAGAAGACGGCAAAGCGTCGCCGAGCATAAGTGATCGCTTTGTCCCACATGTGAAAAATCCCGCTTTGCGGGATTTTTCATTTATAGTGATTTATTCTTTTAGTATTGTGTCCAATCATTTTACGGTGTGTTACAATTGCTTCCGTGTCAACAAAATTATGGATTTTTTAAAGAGATTTTTTGGGGATGAAGTAACTCGGACGCTTTCACGTCTTCAGCCTAATGTTGAAGCAATAAACGCGCTTGAAGCTGAAATTGAGGCTCTTTCTGACGAAGCTATTCGTGGAAAAACAGATGAGTTTAAAGATCGTATAGCAAAAGGAGAAACTTTGGATCAACTTCTTCCTGAAGCTTTTGCTTGTGTGCGGGAAGCGGCGAAACGCACATTGAACCAGCGTCATTATGACGTACAACTTATCGGAGGAATGATTCTTCATCAAGGTGCGATTGCTGAAATGCGTACTGGTGAAGGAAAAACACTCGTAGCAACACTTGCAGCATATTTGAATGCTCTTGAAGGAAAAGGAGTGCACATTGTGACTGTGAACGATTACCTTGCTCGACGTGACGCGGTATGGATGGGACAGGTGTATGCTTTCTTGGGGTTGTCTGTTGGTGTTGTGAATAGTCAGCAACAATCGTATTTGTATGATCCTACTCAAATTGAATCAGATGCGATGCGTGACCAAGTAGGATCGTTTAAAGTTGTGTATGAATTTCTCCGTCCCTGTACAAAAAAAGAGGCGTATGGAGCGGATATCACATACGGGACAAACAGTGAATTTGGTTTTGATTATTTACGAGATAATACTGTGTATAGAAAGGAAGATCTTTCCCAGAGAGAACCAGAACGTGGAGGGCACCACTTTGCAATTGTTGACGAAATCGACTCTGTTTTAATAGATGAAGCGAGGACACCGCTTATCATTTCAATTGCAACTCGAGAGGGAGAGAAATTATACGAAACCTTTGCTCAAATTGCTGGGAGGCTTCAAGAAATAGAAGATTACGAAGTTGATGAGAAAAAACATGCGGTTTTGCTTACAGATTCTGGTATTGAAAAAGCTCAAAAAATGCTTGGTGTTGAAAATATTTATACTGATGCAGGGATAAAGTATGTACATCATCTTGAAACTGCAGTACGCGCAAAAGCTCTGTATCACAGGGATAAAGAATATATTGTGCGTGATAATGAGGTGGTTATAGTTGATGAGTTTACAGGACGAATGCAACCGGGACGTCGTTGGTCGGAAGGTCTACACCAGGCGATTGAGGCAAAAGAGGGGGTACGTATTCAGGAAGAATCAAGAACGCTTGCATCAATTACATACCAAAACTTTTTCCGCATGTACGGAAGATTGTCTGGAATGACAGGTACTGCACTTACAAGTTCTGAAGAGTTTTACAAAGTATATGGGCTTGAAGTCATACCTATTCCAACCCATCGACCATCGGCCAGAATAGATCGTAACGATCTTATCTATCAAACAGAGAAAGGGAAGTTTGAGGCAATTGCGAAGAGAGTCAGAGAAGCACATGATCAAGGACAACCTGTTCTTATCGGAACGGTATCCGTTGAAAAAAACGAGTTGTTGTCCATGCATCTTACTCGCGAAGGAATTCCTCATACGGTACTTAACGCAAAGATGCATGAGCAAGAAGGAGAGGTTATTGCTCAGGCGGGTAAAAAAGGAGCAGTAACTGTAGCAACAAACATGGCAGGACGTGGAGTTGATATTAAGCTCGGTGGTGCGCAGGCAACTCAAGAAGAATATGAGGAGGTAAAAAAACTTGGTGGGCTGTTTGTTCTTGGAACAGAACGGCATGAAGCACGGCGTATTGACGATCAGCTTCGTGGAAGGTCTGGTCGACAAGGTGATCCAGGAGAGACACAATTTTTCGTATCGTTGGAGGACTCACTTATGCGCGTGTTTGCTTCAGATACAGTGAAACGTATGATGGGGAGATTCGGCATTCCTGAAGACGTACCGATTGAAAACTCACTTATAAATCGTTCGTTGGAAAGTGCACAGAAAAAAATAGAGGGACTCAACTTTGATGTACGCAAACATGTGCTTGAGTTTGACGATGTGATGAATACTCAGCGCGTATCTGTATACGGGAATCGTCGTGCGCTTGTTCTTGGCACATTTGAAGATGTTCGTAGTAAGCTTTTTGAAATCATAGGTGAGAATGATGAAACTAGAGCTTTGGTCGCGGAAAAAGAAACAACGCTTGGTTCAGAGGCGTTCTTTGAGGCGGTGCGTCGGCTTATTTTGCAGACGATGGATATGCTTTGGATAGATCATTTGGAAGTTATGGAATATGCGAGAAATAGTGTAAATCTTCGAGCTTATGGTCAGCGCGATCCATTAGTTGAGTATCAAAAAGAAGGTATGCGTGCATTTCGAGCAATGGAAGGGGCGATTCGTGCGACAGTTTTACAAATGTTGCCACAGATAGGAGCGGGGGCGTTTGCAAAAGAGGAAGAAAAACTTCGTCGTGAGCGCGAACGATTACAAATGATTGGTGGAGATACCTCTTCAGAATCTTCTGCTACTCCTACTGTACGCTTGACTTCAAAAATAGGTAGGAACGACATTGTTACAATAACAAACGGCATAGAGACAAAACAGATGAAGTATAAAAAAGCAGAACCTTTAATCGAGGGAGGTGAATGGTCTATCGTTAAATAACATTTTCATGATTACTTGGCTGGTTTCTTATATGCAGGCGACATTCACCATGATGGGACCATGGGGTGTTTTACTACTCTCATTTATACAGGAAATAATACCACCTATACCTTCAACGTTAGTGATGGCTTCTGCGGGTTTTGTGTTTTTAGAAAATGATGCTCTTGGTTTAAGTACAGTGTGGAAATTATTTTTGTATATAGGGTTGCCTATTTCACTTGGGCTTACAATTGGTGCGATGATTATATACGGATTAGTTTATTGGGGAGGTAAACCTCTAGTGGATCGATATGGACGATATACGGGTGTTTCGTGGGAAGAAATTGAAAAAGTGCGTACCTATTTACGAGGTCATGTATGGGATGACGTTTTGTTCTTTTTTGCCCGCGTGTTTCCTTTAATACCATCCATTGCGCTCAATATTTTTGCAGGGCTTGTGCGATGGTCAGCTATTAGATTTGCGGTGTACACCTTTTTAGGAACTATTATTCGCTCTATGCTGATGGGATTTCTTGGGTGGGAGTTTGCTCAGGTATACAATCGATACGCAGTTTATCTTGATACAATGCAAAACACCATTTTTCTTTTAGTAGTTGTAGCCGTTGGACTTTATTTGTACTACCGAAAAAAAGAAAGAGTTACATAAATGAAGATGTTATACTAATGTATTGTTAGAATAATATTACTCATATGCGAATTCTTTTTAAAATTGTACTTACTGCATTGGCCGTGCTAGGTTCGGCATATCTACTTCCTCAGTTTATTCTTGTAGATGGGTTTTATGTTGCGCTTATCGTAGCGGTAGTGCTTGCGGTACTTAATTTAACCGTTAAGCCGATCATAGTTTTGCTGACATTGCCGATTAATCTTGTGACTCTGGGTCTCTTTACACTCGTTATAAATGCGGGTCTTTTGTGGCTCGCGGCATATTTTGTTAACGGTTTTGATGTTGTAGGGTTTACTGGAGCGTTTATTGGGGCACTTCTCATTTCCGTGGTTGTGTGGATTGGTCATAAGATGCTCCCAGACAACGACTAGCATGGTAGACAAAAAAATTCGGATTGTTACACATAACGGTGGGTTTCATGCCGATGATGTTTTTGGAGTTTCCGCACTATTATTATTGCTTGGCGATAAAAACGTTGAGATTATTCGATCACGTGAACAATCAGTTATTGATTCTGCTGATTATGTATTGGATGTAGGTTTTGTATATGACGCTTCCTTAAAACGGTTTGATCATCACCAAAAAGAAGGAGGAGGGAAGCGTGAAAATGGTATTCCTTATGCTTCTTTTGGATTAATTTGGAAGTATTTAGGAGTACAATTATGTGGTTCGGATGAAGTAGCTGATATTGTGGAGCGGTCATTAGTCCAAGCAATTGATGCCTACGACAATGGGTATCCACTCTATGATTTGAAGCAGTCGCCTGATAAGCCGTTTTTGATTCAAGATGCCTTAAGTGTATTTGAGCCAGTAGACGGAGAAGATATAACTCTTGATGATCAGTTTTTAAAAGCTGTTTCATATGCTCGTGTAGTTCTTGAGCGAGTTATTATGCACGCACGTCAGCAATTAGAGGTCAGAAAAAAAATCAAAGAATTGTATGAGCAAGCAGAGGATAAACGCGTTATTGTGTTTGACGATGATATTCCAGCAGACAGGACTACGGTAGCCAGCTTGCTAGGAGAGTACCCTGACACTCTTTATTTTGTACGAAAACACGAAGATAATTTTTGGCAATTATCTTGTGTTATTAATCCGCCTTTGTTTTATGACAATAGAAAACTGCTACCTATCGAGTGGGGAGGAAAAAGAGGAGAAGAACTTGCTCGTATAACGGGCGTATCTGACTCTGTGTTTTGCCATAGCGCACGTTTTATGATCGTTACAAACACTAAAGAAAGCGCCCTTTCTCTTGCCAAGCAAGTCTTGGATAGATAAATTATTGTTTCTATGGCTTTCATCGATGAATTACATCTATATATGAAAGCGGGGCGAGGTGGAGACGGTGTTGTCCGGTGGTTGCATCTTAAAGGAAAGGAGTTCTCGGGTCCTGCAGGGGGTAACGGAGGTCGTGGTGGAAATGTTGTATTTGAAGCTGTACGTGATATTTCGGTTCTTGAACGATATACAGATCAAAAAATGTATATAGCCGAAGATGGATCCCCGGGTGGAAGCAGAAGTCGCGAAGGTCGCAACGGAGAAGATTTTGTTATGCAAGTTCCTGTAGGAACTTTTGTTACACGACGAGATACGGGACAGACATGGGATTTTATACATGAAGGTCAGCGTGAAATTATATTAATCGGTGGAAACGGAGGATATGGAAATGAGCACTTTAAAGGTTCTCGCAACGTTACCCCTAAGCAATCGACGCCAGGTAAACCAGGAGAAGAATCAAATATTGACTTAGAGTTGCGGCTGGTTGTTGATGCTGGGCTTATAGGATTGCCTAATGCGGGGAAGAGTAGTCTGCTTAACGAACTTACTGGTGCGCGAGCAAAAGTCGGAGCTTATGCGTTTACGACACTCAATCCGTCGCTAGGCGTGTTGTACGGATATGTGCTTGCTGACATTCCGGGTTTGATTTCCGGAGCAGCGGAAGGTAGGGGGCTTGGTCACACATTCCTGCGTCACATCAAACGTACCAAAATGCTGATACACTGCGTTTCGCTTGAGCACGATGACTTGGGTAGCGCCTACGCAACTATCCGTAGTGAACTTTCAAAGTATTCACAAGAACTTGCGGAAAAACCGGAAATTGTTTTGCTGACTAAAGCGGACCTTATGGAAGAAAAAGAGGTTGAGAAAAAGACACAAGAATTTTTACAGCACACGACTGTTTCGTCAGGGAACATTTTCACTGTTTCCGTGTACGATGATGCTTCTCTTAAGGCGTTTTCTGATGGTTTGTCAAAACTCTTGACGAAGGGTCAGTAATCGGGTGCGTTTTCTCCAGAATGTCCCTTCCAGGGTTTCGCGGTAGCGCGCGCGGAGCCATGCCCACGAATGAGCGAGGGTACGGACACCGCGTAGGTGTCTGACCCTTCCTTGTTTAGTAGGTACCAAAAAGCCCTGGAAGGGGCGCCATTTCAACCGGCGGCGTTTTGTCGCCGGTTTTTCCTTATGAAGTAGGAAATTTTTTGCGTGACCACTTTTACTCCTACGTTTGTGGTATTATGTTTTGTATATGAAACAGTCCCCAGAGATTAATGTTGGTCCAAGCGGTGAAGAAGAAAATGTTTTTCGCCTGCAAGAAGAAAAAAAAGCACTCCGCCGTATTGGGCGCGCAGAAACTGGAACATTTGGCGCAGACATTGCAAAGCGAGAGGTTGAACGTATTGCACATGAAACCAAAGGATTTATAGGGCGCTCAGGCGGGCTCTCAAAGGCAAAAGAGCGGTTCCGTTCTGACCAAAAAATTGCCGAAGAAGAGGCTCTACGGAATAATCTCGGCATCAACGAAGATGCTGTTTTGAAGTCTTTGGGGGACGCCGCCCCCGCATATCAGGAAATAGATGAACTCTCAGACAAATATGACGACATCCGTGAATTTGAAATGCGACGGATGCTTGAATTGCAACGCAGTAGTCCGCATGTGCGTGACGGACTTGAGCGACTTCTCAAAACCATACGGGCAGAAAAAGGGACACTTCGCGAAAAACTGGAAGAGCAAGCGTCTGAAGAGCCACTTTTATTCCGCGCGCATGAATTGGTGAAGTTTAAGGAAGGGCTCTCTGAAGAAGGGCACATTGCGCACACGGAGAGCGTGGAAGAAACGCTTGAAGCTATAGGTCGCAACATGCTCATAGGTAAGCCTATGTTTTTGCATGGTCCGACGGGAACAGGAAAAACGTCACTTGCGCGTCTTGCTGCAAAACATTTTACGGGCAAAAGTCCAGAAATGGTTTATTGTTCTCCACAAACACGAGAATCTTCTGTGTGGGGGAAAACGGGTATTCGCCCGACAAAAGAGGGTCAGATAGAGACTGTTGATATTTATGGTCCGTTGGCAAAAGCAATGCGGGACGGGACAGTGGTTATTTTTGATGAGTTTTCAGCGCTTCCTAAGGAGCAAATGGTTTTCATCAAAGGCATCTTTAATGCAAAACCCGGGGATGAAGTAAATGTTGTTGGAAACGGAAAAATTCGTATTTCTGAGGGGTTCCAAATGATTTTCACCGCAAACCTCAAATCAGAAAAAAACCCTGAACGGCAAGAACTCCCACCGGAGGTGGCGCGTGAATTTGAACAGAATAATCTTGAAATCGGGTACCAACCAAAAGACGAATCGTACGACATCATACTCGCACGTCTCATGAACCCCGACGGCTCCGTTGATCTCTCATGGCACGATCTCAACGAAACTCTTCCCAAACTCTGTGAGGCGATGACAGAGATTCAAGAAGCATACGCTGGTGTTATGCGGAAAGAAACGGCAGACGCAACACAAATGCTGGGCGCATCAGGGAAGGTGCCTGGGTTGAAAAAATTTGTTATGACGCAAGGTACTATTGAAGCCATTCTTGCCGACTGGCGTGTACAGAAAGAAATGGGAGGGGAAGAGGTGTCGTTTGTAGAACACTTAGATTCTCGCCTTAAACGGGGTTTGACATTTAAAGAGTATTCGCAGGAAGACCGCGCGCTTGCGGCAAAAATTCTCGCGTCAAAGGGGTTGCTCCGCATGCTCTCGCCGAAGGACTTGGGCTTGCCGGCCGATATCTTTGATTTTGAAGCGGCGAAGAAGCTGCGTGGTGATAAGAAAAAAATTGAAGCTCTTGTTGCAGATTCTAGACGCGAAGCACATGTATCGCTTGCCGAACTTGCGGAACTTGACCCATTCAAAAAACGGAAAGTTTCGTCACGGACGAAAGTATCAAAGTTTCGCGCCGAAGCTGAACGGAAACTGGAGGAGCAAAGAGAGCGCGACGGACTCATTCAAAGCATTCTGCGTAACAAGAGAAGGATTGAGGGCGGGCCACAGGTGGCTGATAGTTTTTCCGCCACATACCACCGTCCGGAGAAAGACGGCACCACAAAACCCGAAGTCATCACCCTTGACCTTGAATCCTCCGTCTCCTCCTTCACCTCCTTCTATCAAACCCACAACCTCGACTTGCCACCGG
>JAPXOG010000001.1:31420-43243 GCA_033811555.1 Minisyncoccota bacterium | reverse complement strand
AAGAAAATATTGAGGCGACTAAGCAAGTTTTAGAGTTTCTGAAAAGTTGTACAGAAAGAGATTTAGTTATCGTAGTAGTGTCGGGCGGAGGATCTGCGCTTTTGTGTCAGCCGGGGGATAATATGACTATTGAGGACGAATTATATGTAACAGAACAACTAATGCGATCTGGAGCGACTATTCAAGAAATAAATATTGTCAGAAAACATCTATCTCTTGCGCGCGGTGGAGGGCTTGCAGTTGCATCGTACCCAGCGACTGCGGCGTCACTTATTTTTTCGGATGTGCCTGGTGATGATATTGCGTTTATTTCATCAGGTCCGACAGTTATGGATGAAACAACAGTTGAAGATGCACAGCGAGTTCTTTCTTCTTATGGAATAAATGACGTAGCACTTTTAGAAACATCAAAAGATAAAGATAAGTTTTCGCGAGTCACAAATACAGTAATCGTCTCAAATGTTCTAGCTCTTGAAGCTATGAGACAGGAGGCACTAAAACGAGGGTATGATGTGTCAGTTGAAAACACAAAACTTACCGGCGAAGCAAGAGATGTTTCATATACTATTATAAATGCACTTCACGAAGCACGCCCAAAAACAGCGCTTCTATACGGAGGGGAAACAACAGTTAAATTAGATGGATCTTCTGGTACAGGCGGGAGGAATCAGGAAGTTGCACTTGCAGGACTAGAACACATTACTGAAGGAGAGTTATTACTTGCGTGTGCTAGTGATGGGCGAGACAATACCGATGTTGCCGGAGCACTATGTGATACTGTAGTGCGTGAAGCATCAGAGGCTCACGCTTTATCTATTAAGGATGCTTTGGCAAGGCATGATTCGTATGTTTTTTTTAAAACTGTTGGAGCGCAAATAGAGACGGGTCCGACAGGTTCAAATATAGCAGACATTATTATAGCTTTAAAATAAAATGTATATGATGAAAAAACAGTACATACGTAATATGAATGAAGTGTCTATGCGAGACGTAGACAGCGTAGGAGGAAAAAATGCCAGTTTAGGGGAGATGTTACAGGAGCTTACTTCAGAAGGTATTAGAGTGCCTGGGGGGTTTATAGTTACTGCCGATGCGTACCGTTTTTTTATGAAAGATACTGGAATGGATGTTTTTGTAGCAAAAACGCTTTCTGGACTTGATACACACAATATACGTGATTTAGCAACTCGTGGTAAAAAAATACGTGAAGCAATAATAAAAGCTAAGATGCCGAGCGTTCTCGCAGAAGAAATTAAACACGCATATCATGAGATGGAGAAGGAATATGGTAGAAACGTTGATGTTGCGGTGCGTTCTTCTGCAACAGCAGAAGATTTGCCCGGAGCATCTTTTGCTGGAGAGCATGAAACATTCCTTGGAATTCGTGGAGTGCGTGCAGTTATTACAGCGACTCAACATGCTATGGCGTCGCTGTTTACAGATCGAGCGATATCTTATCGAGAGGATAAAGGATTTCGTCAAGAAACTATTGCATTGTCGGTTGGGGTGCAGAAAATGGTTCGTTCGGACGTAGGAGCTTCTGGTATTACGTTTTCTATTGATACTGAGAGTGGCTTTCGAAATGCTGTTGTAATAAGTGCGGCTTGGGGTCTCGGTGAAATGGTTGTACAAGGTAAGGTTACTCCAGATGAATATATGGTGTTTAAACAACCAATAGCTAAAGGAAAGTTTCCGATTATTTCAAAAACTCTTGGCGATAAACTTGTAAAAATGGTTTATGGTAGCGGTTCAAAACCTACAAAAGTAGTTTCAACATTGCAAAAGGAACGAGAACGATTTGTGCTTTCTGATGAAGATATTCGCACGCTTACGCAGTGGGCTATTACCATTGAAGATCACTATACACGCAAGGCAGGAACTTGGACTCCAATGGATATGGAATGGGCAAAGGACGGGCGTGATGGAAAACTATATATAGTTCAAGCACGACCAGAAACTGTACATGCACTACGAGATCCAAATGTAGTTGTTGAATATTCTCGTAAAGAAAACGGCCCTATTTTGTGCGAGGGTATGTCAGTTGGTAGCAAAATAGCCACGGGACCAGCTCGCGTGATCCTTTCTCCAAAGCAGGCGCATTTGTTTAAAAAAGGAGAGGTGCTGGTAACGGACATGACAGATCCAGATTGGGAGCCGATAATGAAGATCGCATCAGCTATAGTTACTGATAAAGGAGGAAGAACTTCACATGCAGCTATTGTGTCTCGTGAACTCGGCATACCAGCTATTGTGGGTTCTGGTAATGCTACCTCAAATATTAAAACAGGCATGGAAGTGACGGTAGATACTACAGGATCACGAGGCGTTGTTTTGAAAGGAAAACTTCGTTTTGAAACTTCTCAACACAATGTGGGACGCCTTCCAAAACCAGAAACGAAAGTTATGGTGAATATGGCATCCCCTGACCATGCGTTTGAGGCATCTATGCTTCCAGTTACTGGAGTTGGTTTGGCTCGCGAAGAGTTTATTATGGCTCGTATCGGAGTACATCCAATGGCACTTATAGAATACAAAAAGCAATCCCCTGCGCTCAAGAAAAAAATAGATGAAAAGACGAAAGGATGGGAAGACAAAGTTGCGTACTTCGTTGATAACCTAGCGTCAGGAATTTCGATAATTGCTGCTGCATTTTATCCTCGACCAGTTATTGTTCGTTTTTCTGATTTCAAAACAAATGAATATCGTTCACTATTGGGTGGTGAAGCATATGAGCCTTCAGAAGAAAATCCGATGCTTGGATGGCGCGGTGCGTCACGGTATATTGACCCCCGTTTTGCGCCAGCTTTTGCTCTTGAATGCAAAGCAATTGCGCGCGTTCGAAATGATATGGGATTTGATAACGTAATTCCAATGGTCCCGTTTTGTCGTACTTTGAAAGAAGGACACGATACACTTATAGCAATGGCGCGCGCCGGTCTTCCGGGGGAATATGCGCAACTTCAGGGATTAAAACGTGACTCTGCGACAGTCCCGGTGTATATGATGTGCGAGGTTCCGTCCAATGTGCTTCTTGCCGATGCATTTTTGGATATGTTTGACGGAATGTCGATTGGATCTAATGACCTAACCCAGCTTACACTTGGGCTTGACCGTGACGCCGGTGAGCTTGCGTATATTGGAAATGAAAATGATAATTCTGTGCGTTCATTTATTTCATCGGCTATACAGGCGTGTAGGCGTCGCGGAAAGTATGTTGGTATTTGTGGACAGGGTCCTTCAGATATTCCTGATTTTGCGGCGTTTCTTGTTCAAGAGGGCATAGAAAGTATGTCACTTAACCCGGATGTGGTTATCAAAACAATTGAGCTTATACATAAAACTGAAACGTCATTAAAAAAATAAAAATATGAAAGTAGTATTTTTTGGATGTGAACCAGATCATATAGAATTTCTTAATCGTAGGATTGCAGAACGTGGTATAGAGATTGAAGCAATATATGCAGGCGATAGAGTTAGTGAAGTGTCTCAAGACATAGCAAAAGATGCAGATGTAGTATCGGTTTTTGTTGGCTCACCAATACTCGCGTCTGACTTTGATCGTTTTTCAAACATTAAACTTATCACGACGCGTTCTACAGGATATGATCATATAGATACAGAGGAAGCAAAAAAACGTGGGATTCCTGTGGCATATGTACCGTCTTATGGAGAAAATACTGTAGCTGAACATGCGTTCGGGCTTCTATTGGCACTTTCAAAACGTATTTATGATGGATTTGAGCAAATACGTGAGCAAGGAGATTTTCGATGGGGAACGATGAAGGGTTTTGATTTAAAAGGGAAAACGCTGGGGGTTTTAGGTATGGGACGTATCGGATTTCACGCTGCTACTATTGGTAATGGTTTTGGTATGCGTGTAATTGCACACGACAGAATGCCTAATGAAGAGCGAGCAAAACAAGGTAATTTCAAGTATGTGTCATTTGATGAACTTTTGGCTCAAAGTGATGTGATTACCATTCACGTATCATTTAATGATACGACTGAGCACTTAATCAACGAAGAGGCATTTGCAAAAATGAAAAAAGGAGCTGTGATTATAAACACAAGTCGAGGAGGTGTAATTGATACAAAAGCTTTATTAGCTGCTCTTCAAAGCGGGCATCTTGGAGGAGCTGGTTTAGATGTTCTCGAGGAAGAAGGAGTGGTAAAAGATGAAATGCAGTTTCTTCTTTCAAATGATGCGCACGAATACGATTTAAAGACAGTTTTAGCAAACCATGTGCTTGTAGATATGCCTAATGTTATCGTAACACCGCATATTGCGTTTAATACAAAAGAGGCAGTAGAACGGATACTAGAAACAACGCTTGATAACATAGAAGGATTTATTCGTGGAGATATAAAAAATTTGATTCCGACATCATGAACACAATAGCAGGCATAACTGGGAAGGTTATTCAGGATTCGCGCGGAGAAGATACCGTTTCGTGTACTCTTATACTAGACGACGGAAGTACTGCCGAAAGTTCTGTGCCTCAAGGAAAGAGTACTGGATCTCATGAGGCGGTGAGTTTGCCTGCGTCAAAGGTGATTGAGTATAGTTTTAAACACATATCAGATTTGTTGAATGGAAAGGGCATTTCAGATCAAGAATACATTGATGAGGTGTTGTGTGAAGCGGCAGGAGAAAATAAAGCAAATCTTGGTGCAAATGCAACATTGGCAGTGTCCATAGCTGTAGCTCGCGCACAAGCTCGAGTAGCTGGGATTCCGCTTTGGAAATACTTAAGATCACTCTCAAATATAGATTCATTTGAAACTCCATTTCCTAGACCTTTTGTTAATCTTATTAATGGAGGAGCTCATACTGGCAATATTAAAATTTTTCAGGAGTATATATTGATACCTCAAGAAGGGACGATGCGGGATTGCTTGGAACATGCAGACAGAGCTTGGCGAGTTGTTGGGGAGGAAGTGAATAAGAATAGAGAAGTAAGTTTGGGTGATGAGGGAGGATATGCACTTAAAACTGAAGATCCAATTGAACCTCTTGAGATACTTTCTCGTACTGTAGGTGAGTATTCAAAATTTGCGATTGACGCAGCAGCTACTGAAAGCGTATATGATGATGATCATCTTACCGATATATACAAGATAATTATTGGACGTTTCCCCGTTGAGTACTTAGAAGATCCGTATGGAGAAGAGGATTTCGATTTATTTTCTCGCTTACAAAATACTTCCAAAGTTATTTGTGTTGGAGACGATTTAACAACAACTAACGTCTCGCGTATGGAACGCGCATTTAACGAAAAAAGTATTCGCGGAATAATTATTAAACCAAACCAAATCGGAACTGTTACTGAAACGCTTTCTGCGGCTCGCCTAGCACGATTGTATGGTTGGCACATTATTGTATCGCATCGATCTGGGGAAACAGAAGATACTTTTATTGCTGACCTTGCTTATGGAGTAGGTGCTGAGGGTATAAAAATAGGGGCGTCCGTACACAAGGAACGATTGGCAAAGTATGATAGACTGAGGGTTATAGAGCGAGAAATCGCTATATTACAATAGTATGAATACAATAAAACACGTTATTATAGGAATAATTATAGTAATTGCTCTAATCGCGCTAGTTTCTTGGGCCACAAAAGTGGAAGCACCAGCAAACGGTAAAGCTACAAATAGCAGAGAAGAGGAAAATGCATTTATGATTACCGAAGGACTTATGGCTGAAATTATTACGCAAGGAGATGGTACCGTATCTAAAACCGGAGATAATGTTTCTGTACATTACACAGGATGGCTTGTTGATGGAACAAAATTTGATTCAAGTGTTGATAGGGGAATACCGTTTACATTTACCATTGGTGCAGGTGATGTTATTTCTGGATGGGAGCAAGGTGTTGTTGGAATGAAAGTAGGAGAGAAACGGAAATTGACGATAGCTCCAGAACTCGCTTATGGAGATCGTGGAGCCGGCAATGTAATACCACCGAATGCAACGCTTGTCTTTGAAATAGAATTGCTTTCTATTAACTAACAAAAATATCTTATGATTGCAAAGAGGATAATCCTTGTCGTTATTTTGATTGCTTTTGCTTGGATTTTGACGGTTGTTAAAGACCATGTACCTTCTGAAGTTAGAGATTTTGGAACACAAAAAAACACTGAAGTTGATTCAGAGACAGGGATTTCTTTTAAGTTTCCTAGAGGTTACGTACTTGAAGAAATTTATCCAGGTTTGCAAGATACCGAGCTTATAAAAACATATGTTCTTGTGCCGGAGAGTAACTACGATATATTTCAAGACATAGAGAACACAAAAAAACAACCAGCAATAACAATTCATATATTTAAAAATGAGCAAAATATAGGACCGCGTGAGTGGTTATTGCATGCGGAAGTTGAAGAGTATACTTCTCCTCAGATCGGTGATATAAGTGCTACTTTAGCAGGTGGCGTATTACCAGCGATATCGTTTTCTACAGAAGGATTATTTCCAAACGATAATGTAATGGTTTCGCATGATGGAATGTTGGTGTTTATATCGGTATCATACGACGAACCTAGCTCTAAGATTCGACAGGCGTTTCGTGATATAGTATCTTCTTTCTCGTTTGGAGAAAGAAAATTTCAAGAACTATAGGTATAAATAGTATGGTTTCCAGGTTGTTGTTTTGGATAAAAAAACATACATGGTATGCGGCGTTCGCAGTTGTAGCAGTGGTTGTGATTGTTACTGCGTTAGTGACCAGAAATGGGGCAGGGGTGAACGAGGTTATCGTTGTGGAAAGACGAGATCTTTTTGATAATGTTCAGCTATCGGGAACTGTTGAGGCGCGCGTTGTTTCAGATCTCGGATTTGAAGTGTCTGGATTAGTACAATCTATTTTTGTTGGCGATAATGATTTTGTTGAGCGCGGCACTCCTCTTGTATCTCTTAGTTTAGGGACTCTTACTGCTGATTTACAATCAGCACGTGCAGATGTTGCTCTTCGTCGAGCGGAGATGGGAAATGAGGAGGTAAATCTCGAAAATGCATGGAGCGAACTTCTTTCTGCGGATCTTGTAGCAAAACCACAAAGTAGTACCTATGAACAGATTCCGCCGATTATCTCCGGCCGTTACGTTGGTGAAGAAGGAACTTATAAATTTAGAATTACCGCCCAAAATCAATCAGGAAAATTTAACATTTCTGTGTTTGACCTTGAATTCGTAGATGAAATAGAAATAGAAAAAACTGGGCCAACACCGCTTGGAACTAGAGGTTTATTTGTTAGTTTCCCAGATAGAATAGAATTGTATAAAGATACTACGTGGTATGTGACTCTACCTAACAGAGAGAAAACTTCGTATGCTAAAAATTATAATATGTTTGATAATGCTCGCGCGGCACTCCGCACACTGCAAGAAGGAGAATCGATAGTTGAAGCTCAGCTTAAAAAAGCGCAAGCGGAGGTCGCACGTATTGAAGCACAAATTGCTCAACGTACTCTACGAGCGCCGTTTTCTGGAATTGTCAGCAAAGTACATATAAATCCAGGAGAATCAATATCAGCAAATACTCCTGTAGTATCTCTTATTTCTGTTGATGGATTTGGAGTAAAATTGGATCTTCCAGAGGTGGATATCGTTAAAGTGCAAACAGGACAGATGGCTCGTATTACACTTGATGCTCTTGGTGAATCTGAGGAATTTATCGGCAAAGTAGCTTCTGTTAATCGTGTTGAAAAACTCATAGATAATATTGCTGTATACGAGGCTAGGGTAGCGTTTGAAGAAAAAGATTCACGTATTGTATCAGGAATGACTGCTAGAGTTACAATCACTACAAAAAAACGAGAACAAGTGCTAGCAGTGCCTGTGCGATCTATTAAGTATCATGAAGACGGTACGGCTTATGTGTTGTTACGCGAAATTGACTCAAAAATCAAGGAGACCGATGTAATACTTGGTATGCGTAGCTCCGATTCATTTTTTGAGATTATAGAAGGCTTATCAGAAGGGTCGCAGGTTCTTATTCCTGCATAATTTTGGCATGTGGAAGGATTCACTACGTGTAGGTTTTTTGCTTGGTATACGTCAAATCTGTCACGCAAGTAAATGGACCTCTGGTCTAATAGTCCTTGTGATGATGTTAACCCTTATTAATCTGGTGGTGGTTTCAGGTATACTAGTTGGAATTATAGAAGGATCAGTGAAAGCACACGGCGATCAGTTTACTGGTGATATTTTTCTTTCTACGAAAGCAGGAAAAGACACAATCGAGCAGAGCAGAAATATCTTAGCGACAATAGAATCGATACCTGGAATATATCACTATACAGCTCGATATACTCAAGGCGCACAATTGGAGGCAAATTATCGAGAGAGACGTGATCCAAAAGAACTTCGTGATACCGTTAATACAACTCTTGTAGGATTGAACCCTGAAATGGAGGATGAGGTAACTGGTCTTTCTCGTATGGTCATAGAAGGAGAATACTTAACCTCAGATGATACGGGTTATGTTTTGCTTGGTTCAATGAATCTAGAACAATACTCTCCATTGGGGAAAGGGGATGAATTTGGGTTTCCTACGCTTTCGAATATATCGATAGGATCCCGAATTCAAGTAAAAGTAGGAGGTGCCACAAAAGAATATATAGTCAAAGGTATTGTAGATACAAAGGTAGACCAGGTTTCTATGAGAGTGTTTTTACCGGAACATGAATTTGTTCGTCTTACAAAACGATCGGATCTTAACGTGAATGAAATCGCGATTCGTGTCAAAAAGAAAGTAGAGCTAATAAAAATCAAACAAGCACTTTTGGATAGTGGTGTTGATCGCAACGCTGTAGTGCGAACCTTACGCGAAGGTCTTCCTTCGTTTCTTCTGGATATGATAGACACGATGACTATGCTAGGAAACGTCATAAGTTCGATGAGTCTAGCGGTGTCTTCAGTCACAATTTTTATAGTGGTGTTTGTTAATGCTATTACACGACGAAAATATATTGGTATTCTTAAAGGTATCGGAATTCGTGCAGAAGCCATAGAACTTTCTTATGTGTTTCAATCTCTTTTTTATGTGATCATGGGATCTACTGTGGCGCTTGTGCTCATCTACACGATGCTTATACCGTTTTTTAACTCGCATCCAATAGATTTTCCGTTTTCTGACGGCATTCTTGTGGCGCCATTAGCATCTACGATTTTTAAACTGACCATTCTTATTTTCTCTACTATTATTGCTGGATATATACCAGCTCGGATGATTATTAAGAGAAATACTCTCGATTCTATTTTGGGGCGTTAATTATGATTCAAGTAAAAAATCTTATAAAAAATTTTGAAAATGGCACGATAATCACTAATGTGTTGCGTGGAGTAGATTTGTATATTCCTAAAGGACAATTTGTAGCCATCATGGGTCGATCGGGCGCTGGGAAATCAACTTTGATGTATCAGATGAGCCTGTTGGATATACCGACTGAGGGTACAGTTTTGATTGACGGTATACAGACCGATATATTAACTGAACAAGAACGTACTGATTTTCGTCTTCGCAAGCTAGGATTTATTTTCCAGGATTATGCACTGTTGCCTGAGCTTACTGCAGTTGAAAATGTAATAATTCCGCTTTTAATGCGCGGAATGTCAAAAATTGATGCTATTGAGCAGGCGTATAATGCACTTGATTCTGTAGACCTTTCGCATGTCCGTGATCACCGTTCATCTCAACTTTCAGGTGGAGAACAACAGAGAGTTTCCATAGCTCGCGCAGTGGCTCCACAACCAGATATTTTATTTGCTGATGAACCGACCGCTAACCTAGATTCGGTTTCAGGAGATAGCGTTATGCGTGTTCTTAAAAAACTGCACGAAGATGGCCAAACGATTGTTATGGTTACACATGAGCCTGAATATTCAATATATGCCCAACGAGTAATTTACCTTGAAGATGGAAGAGTTGTATCTGATGATATTCAAACAGAAAAAATACCTACTGTCTCTTAAGCGGGAATGTAATTCGCACGCAAGTGCCGACACCAAGAGAGCTTTCTATAGTAAGAGTGGCGCGGTGTTTTTCTGCTATTGTTTTTGCTATTGCTAACCCAAGCCCTGTTCCACGTTCTGTTTGATCGGATCCGTTTTTTGTTCTGTAAAAACGTCCAAATATATACGGCAATTCTTCTGGAGCGATTCCTATTCCGTTATCTTGTATTTGCACTACAGCTGAAGAATTGTTTGCGTAAAGCTCTATGTTGATTATACGCTTTCCACGTGGTTTACAGTATTTAATTGCATTTGATAGTACTGCAACAATAAGTTCTTCGAGTTTATTTGACACACCTCGAATGACTATGTCTTTCTGAATGTTCGCTGTTAAGTTGATTTTTCTACGTGAAGTTAGTGTTGTGACGTCATCCACTATGGTAGTTATCATTTCAGTTAAAGACACACTTTTCATAAGCGGTTTTAAATCAGAAGAGTTGAGACGCGCTATGTACAATATGTTTTGAATAAGGGCAGACATATTTCGTGCAATACGTTGTGTTTTCTGGATATGAGTTCGACCGCGAGTTGGAATATTTTTTTCAAGAAGAGAAAGTTCTCCTATAATACAAGCAAGAGGAGTTTGCAGTGCGTGTGCAATGTCTGCCAGTATATGAGTTGGATTGTATAAAGTTTTTCTGGTAGATAATGGAAACCGTTTGCGTGAAAAAAGGCGCTGAGCGCCTTTTTGTGTTGTTGTTTCTATTTTCATGTTGCTTTACTCAATTTATATCCTTGTCCAGATATTGTGTGTATAAGTTTAGGTTTTTTAGGGTGTTCAATTTTTTTTCGCAAAGTTAAAATGTGGGCCTCTATAGTGTTTGAAAATGGATCAGTGTTTCTATCCCATACATGGTCAAGTATCATAGCTCTAGTTACAAGACATGACTCGTGTAGCATAAGATACCGCAAGAGCATAAATTCTTTTTTCGTTAGTATAATAGGTCGTTGGCCACGAGTTACTGTGTGTCGCTTAGTATCAAGTAGAAGGTCATCAACTTGTAAAATATCTTCAACTATGTTTCTAGGTCTTCGGAGTAACGCCCGAACGCGCGCTATTAACTCATCAATACAAAAAGGCTTTGTAAGATAATCATCTGCTCCAGCATCTAGAAGACGAACTTTCATGTCTGTGTCTCCTTGTACGGAGAGTGAGAGAATGGGAGTAGTTTTTCCGCTGGAGCGAATCTCTCTGCATACAGTAACTCCATCTTTTTTTGGTAGGACATTATCTAGAATAATGAGATCGTAGTCGTTTACCCTTGCCAGGTATGAACCCTCCTCGCCATCTGAGGCAGTGTCGACTACAAAGCGCTCGTCTTGTAGCGTCGACCGAATGACAGAGCGTATAAGAGGTTCATCTTCTACTGAGAGTATTCTCATGTGGTATTGGAATCTCTATAACATATAGACCTTTCATTTGTCTATAGTTTTTAAAAATATCTTTATAAAAAATTTATTTTTCCTTAAAAAGCTTTTATTTGAGCCATTTATTGGTAACATGGTTTCCATGAAAACACATGTTCGAAAGCGCATAGTTATTGTTGGAGGAGGATTTGCTGGTATTTCTGCGTATCACGAGTTAGTGAAAAACCAAAACGGATCCTACGAAATTCTTTTGATTTCTGAAGATTTACGCTTCACCCACATACCCCTTATTCACGAAGTAGCAACTGCTTCACTTTCAGAAAAAGTTGTGTCTTGGTCGCTTGAGAAATACATTAAGCACCCTGGTGAGGAGTTGCTTAAAGGGCGCGTAATTTCTATAGAAGCAAATACACTAGAAGTGGTAGTTGAATATAAAGGTAACAAAGA
>JAPXOG010000001.1:0-31410 GCA_033811555.1 Minisyncoccota bacterium | reverse complement strand
GTGCCACAATTTCCCGACATACCAGGCGCTAGAGAACATTTATTGACTATACGATCTATTGAAGATTCAGTTAAAATAAATGAAACGATTTTTCAACGCATAAAAGAAGCCGAAAAAACAACTGACGATAAAGTGCGCAAGTCCTTAATGACGTTTGTATGTGTAGGCGCAGGTGTTACTGGCATTGAACTTGCAAGTGGATTATCAAATTTTTTATCCGAAGAACTTACGGGGCGACAAACAAATCTTTTAAGAGACGCTCGAGTTTTGCTTCTTAATCGTGGTAACTATTTAAGAATTGGTGGTCATAAGTGGTTTGGAGAAAAATCTCAAAAGATACTTGAAAATATGCCATATATTGAGATCAAACATAATTCGGTTGTTTCTAGTATTAATGATCATGGAATTACCGTATCAGGTATCTTTATCCCTGCGCACACTATTATTTGGTCAGGTGGAGTTATGGGAGCTCACGTACCTATTAACTCTCAGGCATCTTTTACTCCAGATGAACGAGGTAGAATAACGGTAACTCAAGAACTGCACCTTGTTGGAAACGAAAGAATATTTGTAGTAGGTGATGTTGCGAGAATTCCGAAACAAGGAGGAGGTTTTTATGGCATGCAGGCCCAATTCGCTGTACAAGAGGGTAAACATGTAGCAAATAATATTCAAAGAATCATTAAAGGAGAATCTTTGTTGCCGTTTCTATCACGATCAAAAGGATTTCTTATACCTATTGGTAGATACCATGGACTAGCGGAACTATTTGGGTTTAAATTTTCGGGTGTTTTCGCTTGGGTTATTATACGTATTAACAGTATATTTTCTGTTATTCGTTGGGATTTGAAATTGATAGTTGCTTGGAGATGGATGAATCATCTGATACACAGGAAACATTAATCATAAAAAAATGTCTGTATTTTCACTCAACAAAACATTGACACCAGCTGGAGATCAACCAGGGGCTATCTCAGCACTTGTGAAAGGTCTGAAAAATGGTAAACAACATCAGACTCTTTTGGGTGTGACAGGATCTGGTAAGACTTTTACAATGGCAAATGTTATTGCACAAATCGGGAAACCTACTTTGGTAATAGCACATAATAAAACACTTGCAGCTCAGCTTGCTTCTGAGTATCGAGATTTTTTTCCGAATAATGCAGTGCATTATTTCGTTTCATACTATGATTATTATCAACCAGAAGCATATGTTGCTATAACCGATACCTACATAGAAAAAGAAACACAAATAAATGAAGAAATTGATCGATTGCGTCACGCTACTACTCAGGCACTGCTGACTCGACAAGATGTCATAGTGGTGGCGTCTGTGTCTTGCATATACAACTTAGGACGCCCAGAAGAATATCAGAAAGTGCATTTAAAAATTGAAAAAGGACAAGTATATCCTCGAGCAATGCTAATTCGTAATCTGGTGGATATTTATTTTGAGCGCGTAACTATAGGAGACCTGACGCCCGGTACATTTCGAGCAGTAGGTAGTGCGGTTGAGATTATGCCGGTTAATGAGAAAGTTATATATCGTATCTTACTGGAAAGTGATTCGGTAGCAGAAATTGAAGTAATTGAAGCTACCACTCTAGCAATACATGAAAACGTTAATAATGTTTTTATATTTCCTGCTAAACATTTCGTTTCAAATAAGGAAGGTATAGAGCGTGCAATTGAAACCATAAAAAAAGAACTCAGCGAACATCTTAAAAAATTGGAAGCAGAAGGTAAGTTACTTGAGGCAGAACGCTTAAAACGACGTACTAATTATGATATGGCGATGATTCGCGAAGTAGGTTATGTAAATGGTATTGAAAATTACTCTAGGCACTTTGACGGCCGTGCACTTGGTCAACCTCCTTTCTCTCTTTTGGAATATTTTCCAAAAAAACAAGATGGTACACCCGATTTTCTAACTGTTATAGATGAATCTCATGTAACATTACCTCAAATAGCAGGAATGCATGCAGGGGATCATTCTCGTAAAAAGACATTGGTGGAATATGGATTTCGTTTACCTTCAGCTTTTGATAATCGTCCTCTTACATTTGAAGAATTTGAGAAAAGAGTTGGGCAAGTGGTGTATACATCTGCGACTCCATCACAATATGAGCTTTCTCGCTCCATGCCCGAAGGTATTGTAGAACAAATTATTCGCCCCACAGGATTAGTAGATCCAGAGGTTGTTGTACGTCCTATAACACATGCAGGAACTTATAAAGGACAAGTACACGATTTTATAGATGAAGCAGAAAAAACACTTTCCAGAGGCGCGCGTGTTATGGTTACCACTCTAACTAAACGTATGGCAGAAGATGTTGCAGATTATTTCAGAGGGAAGGGGTTGAAGGCGGAGTATTTGCATTCAGACATCAAGACCATAGAGCGCATTGAACTCCTGACTAATTTTCGCAAAGGTTCAGAACAAGGAGGATTTGATGTTTTAGTTGGAGTTAATCTTCTTAGAGAAGGTCTTGATCTTCCTGAGGTTGAACTTATTGGTATTTTGGATGCAGATAAAGAAGGGTTTTTGCGATCAGAGACATCTTTGATTCAAACTATTGGACGGGCGGCCCGAAATGTATCAGGGAGAGTAATTCTGTATGCAGATGTTCTTACTGGTTCTATGAGACGAGCTATCGATGAGACGAATAGAAGACGTACAATTCAAAAACAATATAACGAAAAGTATGGAATTACACCACAGACAATTAAAAAGAAAATAGGGGATATTACCGATCAATTATCACGTGAACGTGAACGGGCTCTTTCAGAACTTGTAGCACTTGATCTCGGAATGGGAGAAAAAGATTTGAAAGCTCTTATCAGGCGTAAAGAATCTGAGATGAACGAAGCAGTAAAAGTATTAGATTTTGAAACCGCAGCACTTATACGCGACGAACTTCGTGAAATAGAAAAAGTTTTGGATAAGTCAAAGAAAAAACAAAAGACAAGCAGAAAGAAAAGAAAATAGAGATTTCTGGAGAACAATTAAACCTATAAGATACAACACTTAGTAATTTAATATTGATAATTCTTTGTGTGATTCGAAATTGATTAAAACTAAGTATACGCGTTTGTTTTGTCAAAAATATGGCGCTTGACAAAAAGTATTAAAATGTAGTATTATATAAACAGGAGAAAGGAGGAAATAAATGAAGAAGTTTGTTGTTTTTGCGTATTTTGTTGTAATCATGTTTGTTTCAGTTGTCCTGGGGATTCTCCAGGCGACAGAAATCGCAAACATGAAATGGTGGGTTCCTGTTGTGGTTTTTGTAGTTGGTTTAATTGGGGCAGCTGGAACCGTGGCCGACTGGGTTTCGTCGTTACGAAGAGAAGAGAGGGAGATTTTACGTAGCGTCGGGAGCAAAGTAGCAAAAGAAGTTCTCGACTCGTATGTTGAGAGTCGAGAGCCTGAGATCTTGCGGGCGATAGCCCGAAGTATCTCAGAAGGATTGTGAGAAGTTTGCGCTGACCGAGCAAGGTCAGCGCGTTTGTTTATCTAAAGTAGGGCTTGACAAAAAGAATACTTATGTTATTATGGATGGCGGTGTTCTTCCAACGCGGCTAGGCCGCATTTTATAAGGAGGAGTAAGATGCCGGAAATCAAATTCCCAGCATTCGTAGAGTTCAAGTTGGTCACCATTCCGGGTGGTGGCCAGAAGGTCCAGTCTCATCACAAGCAGAATGGTGGTCGGGAGCTTATCATTGTCCCCGACCGTGGATCGCTCATGCCGTTGACCGGGAAACGGATCCCGTTCATCCTTGGGGTGGTAATCTACAGGGGCACGAAATACACAATTGCAACGTGCTTCGTGCCCGAGGAATACTCCGCTATCCGCAAGGTGGCGGAGAAAGGTCTCTTCTGCGGCGCTGCGAAGTTGCCGCCGAAGGAGAGGCGGGAGCGTCGCCCCAAGCCGACGAAGACGGTCACGGGCCGGTTCGTCGGGCAGGAGGTCTCGTCGAGGGCAAACCTCGACGGGCCCAACGTTCTCCGACATGTCACGCAGGAGATGGTCGCTGCTCTCCGTAAGCAGCGCGAGCTCGCCATGGCGCCCCCGCCTTCGCGAGGAGCGGTGGTGCCCAACAAGAAGAAGCAGAAGCGCTCTAAGAAGGGCTAGAGCGCTGGCCGGGTTCCAGAGACACGTCGGGAGACGTTTCCGAGGGCTCGGCCTTTTTCTATTCAACGTTTGTTTTATTCTATTCACTATTTTTTGAGTGCCTTGTATACTGTTTTTACCAACCCCTTGGGACAACCGAGGGGCGGTCTGTGTTTGTCTTAAATAGATTTCTCATACTTTATGTCAAAAGATAGAAAAAAAGAGGATGATCTAATAACTGTAAAAGGGGCTCGTACCCACAATTTAAAAAACGTCACAGTTGAAATGCCCCGCAACTCAATGATTGCGTTTACTGGACTTTCAGGTTCAGGAAAATCGTCTCTGGCTTTTGACACTATTTTTGCGGAAGGGCAGAGAAGATATGTTGAATCACTTTCAGCATATGCACGGCAGTTTATTTCACAGATGCCTAAGCCTGATGTAGATGAAATTTTGGGTCTTTCTCCTGCTATCTCTATTGATCAGAAATCACGCTCTAATAATCCTCGTTCAACAGTAGCCACAATTACAGAAATTTATGATTATCTTAGAATACTTTATGCCCGAATAGGAATTCCACATTGTTTGATGTGCGGAGAACCTATAAAGCGACTCACAAATGAAGAGATTCAGGGATTTATTCTTGAGCGAGTGGAAGGAAAAATACAATCGTTTTTACCTAGTTCAAAAAAAGATCTAACAGAATCGATTCGTGAAGCTGTAAATGGTCCATTTCTTGAGTTTTACGCGCCGATTGTGCGAGGAAGAAAAGGTGAATATTACCAGCAACTTTATGACGCGCTCTCTCGTGGATACAGTGAGGTTCTCGTAGATGGCACACGTAAGAATTTGCGTGAGCAGATTATTTTAGAAAAAAACAAAAAACACGATATAGATATTTTGATAGATCGTATCCCACTATCTGATTTCGTGGAAACCCGTGAAGGAGCAATAGAAAGGCTTAGAGAAGCTTTTGAGCGTGGTTTACATGAAGCAAATGGTCTAATTCGAGTAGTATTCTCCGACACCGATTATTTTTTAAAGAAGGGTCGAAACGATATAGGGGAGCTTATGTCATCACAATTTTCATGCCCTAATGATGGTTATTCATACCCTGAAATAGAACCTCGTTTTTTTTCGTTCAACTCTCCTTACGGAGCATGTCCTGAGTGTAACGGTTTAGGAACTCAAGACTTTTTCATAGATGAACCTTGTAGAGTTTGCAATGGAGCCAGGTTGCGTCCAGAGGCGTTGCAGGTATTAGTTGGAGGAAAAAATATAGTTGAAACGACAGCACTTTCTGTTGAAGAAGCATATTCTTTCTTTACACAATTGAAACTTTCGGATAAAGAAAAAGAGATTTCAAAAGTTGTGGTGCGAGAAATTATTGATCGACTAAAGTTTATGCTTGATGTTGGAATAGGTTATCTAACACTGGATAGACGTGCTCATACACTTTCAGGAGGAGAAGCTCAGAGAATTAGGTTAGCATCTCAGCTTGGTTCAGGACTTGTTGGAGCTTTGTATGTTCTAGATGAACCCACTATAGGTTTGCATTCTCGTGACAACGAACGGCTAATAAAAACACTCCACAATTTACGAGATCTAGGTAACACCATAATAGTAGTGGAGCATGACGAGGATACAGTTCTGTCTTCTGATTACATTGTGGACATAGGTCCAGGAGCTGGAGTGCATGGCGGAAAAATTGTTGTGTCAGGTAATCTTGAAGAACTTTTGATGGCGAAAGATCCTCCAGTGAAAGGAAAATCACTTACTCTTTCGTATTTACGTGGTGAAAAAGAAATTGGTATGCCCGAAAAACGTCGTACTGCAGATAAGGGTGTCATCAAGATACGAGGTGGTCGTGCGTTCAATATAAAACATCTTAACGTCGATATTCCATTGGGTAGATTTATAGCTATTACAGGTGTTTCTGGTTCAGGAAAATCATCTTTTATGTATGAAATTTTATATAAAAATCTACAAGCGCGTCTTGAACGAAAATATCGTTCAGCACAGACATTTAATTGCTCGTCTTTTACGGGCTCGGAGTATGTATCTCGTACTATTTTAATAGATCAGTCGCCTATAGGGCGCACTAGTCGAAGCAATCCAGCTACGTATACAGGAGCTTTCACGCATATACGCGACATGTTTGCTGCAACTTCTGAGGCGCGTGCTCGTGGTTGGAAGGCTAGTCGTTTCTCTTTCAATGTTAAAGGAGGTCGTTGTGAAGCGTGTGAAGGGAAAGGAGAAATTGCTGTAGAAATGCATTTTTTGCCAACGGTATATGTAACGTGTGATGTATGTCACGGTAAACGATTCATGAAAGAAACTTTGGAAGTTGAATATCGTGGCAAGAATATTTATGAAGTGCTTACCATGACAGTTGAGGAGGCGCTCTCGTTTTTCAACGATATTCCTGCTATATACGATCGACTCAAAACTCTTTTTGATGTAGGACTCGGCTATCTTACTCTTGGGCAATCTGCAACCACGCTTTCAGGAGGGGAGTCACAGCGAGTAAAAATTTCATCGGAGCTATATCGACAAAATTTACAGAAGACAATTTATTTGCTAGATGAACCAACAATTGGATTGCATTATGAGGATGTGCGAAAACTTATTGAAATACTACAAATGTTGACTAATCGAGGAAATACAGTCGTTCTTATTGAACATAATCTCGACATAATCAAAAATACTGATTATATTATAGATATAGGCCCTGAAGGTGGTGTCGGTGGAGGTAAGCTAGTAGCAGTAGGCACACCTGAAGAGGTCGCGCAAACAGATACACACACAGGTGTGTTTTTGCGAAAGATGTTAAGAAAAACAAAAACAAACTATGGTACCATTTAACAATAGAGGTCTTCGCAAAGAGGCGGAAATGGCTAGCAGAGGAGCGCAAATAACAATTTTAAAGAATAGACAAGCAAGATTACTCCTGCATCAAAAAAATCTGAAAAATGAGTTGGCGAAACTCAAAAGTGAAGTAGAACGACTTAAGTTAAGAAAAAATTCATTGGTGAATGAAGAACTTTCGAATAGACAGAAGGCAGAAAGTTTAAAAGGGGTAACTGTACAAACAAAAAAAACGAGGCAAGTTGAACGTAAGGGTGTGCAAACCGCATTAGCCGAAAAGAAAAAACTTGTAGGAGAGCTTAATGAATTGATAAAACAAGGGAATCTTCTTAGTCAGGAGTTGCAAGGAGTTGTCCACAAATTGAAATCTATCGCTAAAGATACCGGGATTCACTCATCTGGTGTACGCCGTACGGGAGATAGGAAAAGACAAGTTACTGGAAAGATATCTGGTGCCAGGTTAAAAGTTCAAGATCTTACAAAAAAACTTGAAGATTTAAGACGTGAGATAGTGCGCCTGGAATCAGATCTGAAACGAGCACAACAAGAAGAACAAACTGCGCTTCTAGAAGAGCGATCGGTTACTCAAGAAGAAACGACGCAATCTTCAAAGCTTTCCCAATTAGCTCAAGAGGAAGCTTTACAGAAAACTAAAGCTGAGGAAATTAAAAAGAAAATCGAAGAAAACAAAAGAGAGAGACAGAGAGTTGAGCGATTGTTGGCAGATCTTACACAAGAGACGCAAAAAACCGCTCATAAGCAACAACAAGAAGAGCGCGAGGCTACGGCCGCAGAACGTGATTTGCGAGTATTGCGCCTTAGAATAGAAAAAATACAGTTAGAATTGAAACGACTTGAAACAGAATTACTTTCTAAAACTCAACAAATGGGAAAGATAGAAATGGATCTGAGAAATACTGAAATGGAAATTAGAAAGATTGAAATGGAAATTACTAGATTGCGATAAAGAAAAACCCGCTGGAAAGCGGGTCAGTCGACAATATCGGTTTCTTTAAGTAGTATTCGCACCTTCTTTTGTTCGGTAGGAGAAGGGCGATACCACCGATCCGGATGGTTCTTGGGTTTGTAGCACATGGGACACCATATCATGTTGTGCTCCCGGATGTACCCAGATTCAGATACCGGAAAACCGCATTTTGTACAAGTAAGCATAACCCCTCCTTTCTGTCTTCCATGATAACATGGCTTTATGAGACTATCTGTTGACAAGGTTGAGAAATTGCCCGATGCACCCGGTGTCTATTTTTTTATTGGTGCTTTGAATCAAGAAGGGAAAAGTAGGAAAGAACGAAATATTTTGTATATAGGTAAAGCAACTTCTCTGCGTAATCGTGTGCGTAGCTATTTTTCTTCTGAAATTTTGGAGACACGAGGACCGCGTATAGTCAAAATGCTGTCAAAGGCAACAGATATTTCTTTTAAAAAAACTGACTCGGTTTTGGAAGCTCTCATTTTAGAAGCATCTCTTATAAAAAAATATCAGCCAAAATATAATGCACTAGAAAAAGATGATAAGAGTTTTAGCTTTGTGGTAGTAACCGAAGAAGAATGTCCGCGTGTATTTTCTGTTAGAGAGCGAGAACTGCTTTTTAGAAAAGTAAATGAGTATAAAAAAGTATTTGGTCCTTTTACAAATGGAGGTCAGTTAAAAGAGGCGTTAAGGATTTTGCGAAAGATTTTTCCTTTTCGTGGAAAAAATGATGCCCCACTCTTTAATGAAAAAAATAAATCTCGTATATATCAGGAAATAGGTCTTGCTCCAGATATAACTAAACTAGGAAAAAAAGAATATTTACGTACGATAAGACATCTAATTTTGTTTTTTGAAGGAAAAAAGAAAAATATTCAGCGACAGCTGGAAAATGAAATGGGGAAAGCCATAAAAGTAAGGAATTTTGAACATGCGTCTGAATTGAAGCGGAGGCTTCTAGCTCTTAAACATATCAATGATGTCGCATTACTCAAGTCTGAGGTTAGAAATACAAAATCTAAAATTAGGATAGAGGCATATGACGTTTCTCATACAATGGAGGCTAATCGAGTTGGAGTAATGGTAGTCGTCGAAGATGGAGAAGCTAAGAAGCGAGAATATCGTACATTTAACATAAAAACGGCAAGCTCTGGAGACGTATCAGCGCTTAAAGAAGTGCTAGAGCGGAGACTTAATCATATAGAATGGCAACCACCGAGAATTATAGTTGTTGATGGAGGTAAAGCTCAGAAATATGCTACTGAAAGTGTTTTGCGCGAATTTGGCTATAGTATTCCTGTAGTTGCAGTTACAAAAAACAAACGACATCGTCCGGAGCAAATAATGGGGAATAGGGAACTCGTAACAAAGCATGAACATTCAATTCTGCTAGCAAATGCTGAAGCACACAGGTTTTCTCTTTTTCATCATAGAAAAAAACGTTCTCGGTCATAATTTGATATACTGTAGATATGTCAAAAATCAAAGTCGGAGTATTGCGTGGAGGTCCTAGCTTGGAATATGACGTGTCTTTAAAAACAGGATCCACGGTTCTGTCTTCATTGTCCCCTGAAATATATGAGCCAGTAGATGTGTTTATCGATCGTTCTGGGGAGTGGTATGTGAAGGGGTATCCTCTTGCACCAGAACAGGTGGCACGTAGGGTAGATGTCATATTTAATGCTCTCCATGGTACGTATGGTGAAGACGGTGAAATACAACGTCTCTTGGATAACCTAAACGTTCCGTATACAGGATCTCATGCGATAGCTTCTGCTCTCGCTATGCATAAATTAAGAGCAAAAGAAGCTTTCAAGAGTTTTGGGCTTAATATAGCTCCACATACAGTGTTTGATACTTTAAAAAACACCACAGAAGACCTCCTTGAAATTTTTAGAACGTTTCCGAATCCTAGCGTAGTTAAGCCAATGATGTCGGGGTCTTCACTCGGTGTTTCAGTAGCACGTACATATCCTGAACTGGTTGAAGCGGTTGAGAATGCAACTCAATATTCTCCAAAAGTGCTTATTGAAGCGAGAATTTCAGGCAAGGAAGCCACTTGTGGTGTAATAGAGAATTTTCGAGTAGATGAATTATATTCTTTGCCACCTGTTGAAATTATACCTCCGAAGGAAAAGTTTTTCTTTGATTACGATTCAAAATACGGAACAAATACAGAAGAGCGTTGTCCAGGGAGATTTTCAGCAAAAGAAATACAAGATATTAAAGAAGTGGCACGTCGGGCACATCGAGCTGTTGGTGCGTCGCAATATTCTCGTACTGATTGTATTGTAACTTCACGTGGAGTATTTGTTTTGGAAATAAATACGCTTCCAGGGCTCACACAAACATCATTGATTCCAAAAGCTTTAGAGGCAGTAGGCATACCTATGACTCATTTTATCCATCATGTTATTTCTAACGCCATAAATCGTATATAAAATAAAGCCCACTAAGGGGCTTTATTACTAAACGCGAGTGATTCCTCTTCCTGGTGGATGAACCCAGCGCGCTTTTCCGGTGGCCACCAATTGATTGAATTGGTGTATCACAGTGCGTTCACACCGACCAGAACAATGGAACCGAAGCCGTTCCAGAAGGAGTCGGTTCCACCCGATTCTTCGCAATTCTTTTGACCATAAGCTTTTCTTGTTCACACGTTCTCCTTTCTTGTGTGAAGAGTCCAGATTTGTTATAGGAGGTTTATTGTGAAATGTCAATTGTATGCAATCGTGAACATTTTTGTATGTAAATTTGTTATTGACTGTCTTTTTTACCTAAGAAACGATATGCTATGTATCCAGTAAGAGTTCCTAAAATAATACCTCCTAATATGTCTAGCGGATAATGAACTCCTGCAGCAATGCGCGCTATTCCTATTAATAACCCTGAAGCATAAAGCATTACTGCTACTTTTTTATTTCCAAAAAAATATATTGATGTAGCCAATGAGAACACAAACATAGTGTGTCCAGAAGGGAACGAATTTGATGTTTTTTCAAATAGATACGGTATATTGAGTACTTGCAGTGGACGAGGACTTTCATAAACTGCGCGTATGACAAGTGTAAGTGTTTCTGCTCCTATGACGCTTACTATAAGAGCTTTTGTATTTTTCCAAAAAGCAAGTAAAGATCCCTTCCATATATTTAAGTACCAAACAACTGTAGAGATTAATGCAATCAAGTAGATATAGTATTTTGCAAAAAACAAAACAATTCCGTCCAGAAGAGGGGACAGACCTAATATACTATTGAATGTGTACAGTATATCGGTATTAAAATCCATTTGAGTATATCCTGTGTAGACGGTGCTAATTTCTATTTTGTTTTTTGTTAATAATTTTCAAGATGTGTTTTTATAACACACGTCAATTTTATCTTACCAAGAATATCTAAATGAAACTATATAATCTTTAACACTTTTCTCAAAGAGCAGTCTGTTTTCGTACTTTTGTACTAATCAGCTTGGACACACATCCAAGGAACAGAGGGAAGTTTTTTAAGAGAACTTCCCAAAACTCGTAGTGCTTAGAAAACTACTAGAGGATTGGCAATGCGACCTAGAAGATCCAATATCCTCCGTGCATACTCGGCGAGTGAAACGCCGAGAGAGACATAACCAACTTTGGTGGACCTACCGGGAGTCGAACCCGGGATTCGGCAATGCGAATGCCGCGTAATACCACTTTACTATAGGCCCTTTATATCCACGGAGATTATTTTAGCAATATTTTTTGATTTTTGAATTATCGCGGTATCACCGTCGTTAAGTTCGAAAAAGTTCTCCTGGTTATCTGCATAACAAAATGCAGGTCCGCGAGTTATTACAAAAGAGAGGATGGATTTTTCTGATACTACAATATGATCGGTTTGTTCAGTGCTGTTGTTAAAAGCAAGTCCTATGCCAGATTCAAAAATTCCATCTGTTATTGATCTGTAATATCCTGTAGAACCTAAAGGAGTAGCGCATACAATTCCGTCTCCTATAACCTCATTGTGTATTCGACGATTGTCAATTGTAACACTATAGCGTATAGCATGGCGTGGATCTGCGTTGTGTATTACTACATCATTTAGAGCTTCAGCAGTTGCATGCGAAGTTGTTATAAGCAATTTCATTTGTTCAATAATAGTAAATTGTCTAGCAAAAAATGCTCTAAGCACATCTTCATTTTCATGTTTATGGGCCAATTTCGCTATTTTACTATTACGAAGGAAAAGTTTCGGTATACCAGGAAAATTATATTCAGCGCGCATAAGAGTACCATCCCCTCCAAATGCAAATACATAATCAGGATTGTGTTCTACTAAGGAAAACTCCTTCGCAAAAGGATCAAGTAGAGAATCCAATTTTTCTAAATTAGTGCCAATAAGTGCTATTTTCATTGTCGGGCTGCTGGGAATCGAACCCAGTCTACACGCACCCGAAGCGTGCGTACTACCGGTATACTACAGCCCGAATACAAGAGAATACCATATTTGCTATCACGAATCATAATTTTATGATGAGTTAGTGAATAGGAGGTTTCTATTTGAATATTTTTAAGGTTCAGAATTGTGGACCCGACCGGATTTGAACCGGTGACCTCCTCATTGCAAATGAGGCGCTCTACCAACTAAGCTACGGGCCCGTAATGAAAGATAGAATACCACAAAATACTTCAAAGTGAAGTATTTTTGAGGTAGTATGAAAGTGCTTTTGGGGGCGATTAGCTCAGTTGGTTAGAGCGTTCGCTTCACACGCGAAAGGCCACAGGTTCAAATCCTGTATCGCCCACCAAATTAGATTTTTATATATTTTACAATCTGGTTCAGCCCAAAATTTGATTTCGTTTAACTTTTGATTGTATAATATCTTGTCAGATATTAATAGAAATAAAATAAAAATATGCAAAATAAATTAGAAGAACAAGAATCGAATTTAGAAAATTTTCCTAATGGAAGCTGGTTTAAAATACCACAACGGATGGTAACTAATTACTATGGCACAGAAGAAGAATATAATGTAATAATCCGTAATGAACAAATAATGACTTACGACCACAACAACGGTATTCTGGCATTTGTTGATGGCGAAGGTCATATGTATGTTGCCCCTTATACTTCAGATCGTATGAGTGCCCTTGAAGAAGCTGGTTACAAAAAAGGCGGTATATGGGTTCCATTTTCAAACGGAGAACTGCCTGCAGACCCAGAATTACAATCGCAATGGAAAAGAATGAAAGAGGAGGCAGATGAACAAAATCGTAGTGAAAGAATTGAATCTCAAAAGTAGCGGTAAACCACATCTTTTTAAACGATATATAAACTTTGTGAATCGAAATTCTTTTTTTGTTTATTTACATTGATATGAATTGTGAATCATCTGAAAATTTATCTGAAAATGAAACTTCTGGAATAGAAGAAAGAAAGATTTATCGGTGGATGAAACTTGCGCAAGAAAACCTGGAGGGTTTATCAATACCTGAAAGTTTAAAGAGATTAGTTAAAGATACTCTCGAAACTCCTCAATTAGGTCCATATCATAACGAAGGTCCGGAAATGGCAGCCCATTTGGGGCTTATTTTAGAAACTATAGAAGCAATAAACTCGGATAGGTTTGATTTTAAAGTTCTTGAACTACCTAAGGAATTTGAAGATGAAATTAGAGAAAAAATAACTAGATCAGTAAAAACAAACTATGAAAAAATAAAAACTTATACGTATCTGCATGATTTGGGAAAGCCAGATTGTATGAATATAGAGAATGGAGAAGGGAAGCAGAGGGTATTTACATTGAAGGAATGGAGGGAGTTAGTAGATCTAAATAAAGGTGATAAAGAAAGGGCAATAACTGCTTTATCTGAACAAGGGTATACAAAAATAGGATACCGTATTGGTAGAAAACTAGCGGAAGAGCTAGGGATAGAAGTAAAAGATCATGGAGATGAAGGGGTAAGAATACTCCAGAGTATGGCTTCTAGTGATGAGGAAATGGAAAGATTTCTTGAGGATTCCGAACTTATTTTAAAAGGTATTGCTAATCACGAATTGCATTTTCAAGTATTTAATAATGCCAAATCCGCAGGTATATATAAAAAGTTTCTTTCAAGCAATTTTAGTGAGGACGAAATCGATTTTATCTATACGGTTTGCCTTATAGACATAACGGGTTCTTTGGATAAAAATGGACAATCCAATTTTGAGGGCTTTAGAAATATGGTTGTGGCAAGAGAATGCCATAATTTAATTAAAAATTCCGGATTAAAAAATGTAGAATCTCTACTTAATTTAGATTCAATAGAAAAAGTTAAGGAAGGGATTGAACGACTTAGAAAAGAAGAGCTTTTAAAGGAAATTAAATTGGGAGAAGCAGATGTGGTTATAATAATTGAGCAATCTAAATCTTGGGGGGTAATAAATGAAGTAGATAAATTTCAACTACAGAAATCACTAAATGAAGCAATAGGTAAAGATAACCCAATTTTAGTTATTGGACAGATTTTACCTAATAACCTTAAGCGTTATATCAAAAATATAAAAGGGTATCTCGAATCCAAGATAACTGGCTGAAATAGATTTTATAGAATAGTTGTATTGAATTCGTCTTTGCAAGCAGTTTGTTATAGACACATTGTTCCATCATTAGAAGAAGACGGAACGGCATTTTCAGTTTCTATCCCAGGAATAGGGTCATAATCTTCCATTGGCTTCATCGGGCTAGGATTAACATATTTAACTTCTTTATTCATCGGTATTTCGGTATTAGGTAAAGTAATAATTTTTAGATTCTCTAACCAATCATTAAAGCCATTCCATTTGATTTTGTCAGATGATAGCACCCTTTTATATTGATCCCACCACTCTAATCTAGTGCCACCTAGATAAGCATGAGAAACTATAATCATATTGGTTGGCTTTTTTGCAATGCTTTCGTCCAATATTTTGCCAAACTCTAGAGAATCGGCTCCTCTGGCCCAAAGGCTATAATCGCAAAGTGATCCGCGTCCCATAGGTTCTCCAACGTCCACGTTGGTTACCGAAATTACTTTAGTTTTATATTCCTTGGGTTGATATACAGTGGCTTCAACATCATTTACTCCTCTACCTAGAATATATTCAATTCCGAGAGCATCAGATGCTTTCAATGTATTTTCATCGTAGGCAAAATAGCGACTACCAAAAACTCTCATCTTTTTATCAGTGATTTTTTCAACATTTTCTTTCGATTCTTTTAGGTGTTTATATTGTTCGTCATAGGACATGCCCCAAAAAGGAGCTTCATCGTATCCTCCTGCTACTTCATATCCTTTTTCAGCCAATCTCTTGAAAACTTCTGGGTTTTCTTTTAAAACATTATCTTGAACTTTTATTAATGCGGTTAGACCTATTTTATCTAACTCTTTTTCCCACTGTAAAATCCCTTCTATTTTCTCAAATTCAATCAACATCAACATGGTGTTAATCCGTTGTTTTCTTACATTTGTAAAAAACACAGATGCTACTATTAAAACAATCAATCCTAAAACCCAAAAATATTTTTTATTTTCCATATATTCTTAATATTTTAAATTATTAATTTCTCTCTATTCTCTAAGAGAATCTTTTTTAAAAATATAAAAAATTTTATTTATGATAAATTCTATTTTTGCAAAAACTTAGCTATATATTTTAATCCATTATCATTTTAATAGATATTTAAACTTTTATCTACCGTCTGTTAAATGTAAATATTTATAGTACTTACTGTAAATTATTATGTGATAAGTGGTTTTTGTGTCTAAACTAGTGTGTGAAGGGGTATACACAATCAAACTATTATGTGTCATACTTTTGCCTATCTATATGGGCTTATTAACGCTCAAAAATAACTAATTGAATATGCTATCAGCTCCAATCCCTGAGAATGAAAATGATCGACTTAAAGCCGTCATGGAACTTGGTATTTTAGATACAAAGCCGGAGGAACGGTTTGATTCGATTACAAAAGAAGCTGTGGAAGCTTTTAAGGTGCCAATATCCACGATCACCATCATGGATGCAGGACGAGAATGGTATAAGTCGTGTCAGGGCCTTGATGTGCGCGAAGCGCCTCGTGAAATTTCATTTTGCGCACACGCAATGCTCGCAAAGAATTTATTTATTGTTGAAGATACTCTAAAAGATGATCGTTTTCGCGATAATCCCATGGTAACTGGAGAACCTCATATTCGGTTTTATGCTGGTGTCGCATTACGTAATAAACATGGAATTATAATAGGGGTGTTCTGTATAAAAGATACAAAACCACGAACTATGGACGCGAATGATATTGCTACTATGATGAATTTTGCGGCTCGTGCAGAATCAGAGCTAAACAAATAGAAATCTTAGTTCAGTATAGCTTTTTGGGCTTTTATAGTTTTTCCAAAAAAGCGACTACCAAGCCGTGTGAATCGATCTGTAAGATCGGTTGAAAAAAATTTCACAGAACCTTTCCGCGAAAGAACTCGTTCTATTTCAGGATGGCGTTTTAGGTAGTGAGCTAATTTCTTCGGCACAATACGCGCTTCAGACACGATATGAACACCAGGTCCGATTGCGTTTCGTATACTTTTCTCAAGAATACCATAGTGCGTACAACCTAAAATAAGAGTATCAATTTTTTTCTTTCGAATAGAGTTTAAGTAGCGTTTTATTATAAGTTTAGTAGCAGGTGAATGCTCTTCACCTTCTTCAACTATTGGAACAAAAAGGGGACAGGCCTGTTGAAAGATAGAGCAACTAGGATTCAATTTTTTCAGTTCACGGGGAAATGCTCCTGAATTAACTGTTCCTTCAGTAGCTATCACACCGATGCGCCCGGTTTTACTATTTTCTATGGCTGTTTCTGCTGCTGGGATTAGAACTCCAAGCACTTTTTTGTTCCGGTGTAGTTTTGGTATGTACTCTTGTTGTATGCGTCGAAGAGCATCTGAAGAGGCGGTATTGCAAGCAAAAATAATAAGTTCGCATTGTTTGCTAAACAAAAAATCTACAGCTTGTGTAACAAATGAATAAACTACATCTGGAGAGCGAGTGCCGTATGGGGTGCGAGCTGTATCGCCTAGATATACGTAGTCATACTTTGGTAGTTCATGTACGATACCACGTAATATATCTATTCCTCCAAAACCTGAATCAAATATTCCTATTTTTTTTGTTCTAGCCATTGAGTGAACATTGTAAGGGCATTCTGTAAATAGAACAAATTAATGTATATAGCTTTTTACTATGGTAATATGATTTTTATGAACATTTTTTTGCAATTGTTAATAAATAGTCTTATAGCAGGAGCGATTTACTCATTGATAGCTTGTGGTTTTTCGCTTATTTATTCAACTAATAAATTCATCCATTTTGCTCATGGGGGAGTGATTATTTTTTCTTCTTATATTTTTTATACTCTTTTTTCTTTATTACATTTTGAATTTTATTTATCTTGTATTTTAACCGTTATATTTGCTGGACTGTTTGGTTATTCAATAAATTTAATTATTTATACTCCTCTAAGAAAGAAAAAAGCCAGCAGTTTAATCTTATTGGTAGCTGGTCTCGGGGTTCTTATTTTGACTGAATCGTTATCACTTATTTTCTGGGGAGCGGATGTAAAAACTATAAATTATATAGACAATATTCAAGGCTTATCTATTTTTGGAGCAATTATTACACCTTTACAATTAATTATAATTATTTTCTCTCTCGTATTTCTTATTTTCTTTTATTTATTAATGAAGAAAACTAGACTTGGGAAAGCTATGAGAGCAGTGTCTGATAACGCTAACGTAGCGGAAATAGTTGGTATTTCAACTACTAAAATTTACTCCAAAGCATTTATTATTGGTTCGATTGTAGCCGGAGTAGCTTCGATCCTAATTTCTCTTGAGCAAAATATTGAATCTACACTGGGAACTAGTTTAATGATTAAAGGTTTTACCGCTGCAGTAATTGGTGGGTTAGGGAGTGTACCTGGAGCAATTCTGGGGGCATATTTTTTAGGTCTAACAGAAAATTTTGGTATTTGGTATTTACCGTCTGGTTATAAGGATGCAATTGCATTTATTTTACTCTTCTTATTCTTGCTTTTCCGCCCAAACGGGATTTTAGGAATTAAATATAATAGTTAAAAATGGTAAGTACTTATTTTATACATCTTTTAATACTGATTGGAATTTATGGAATTTTGGCTGTCTCTTTACAATTAGCAGTTGGTTTTGGGGGTTTTTTAAATCTTGGGCATATTGCATATTATGGAATCGGAGCATATACATTCACCTTACTATCAAAACATGAAATTAATTTTTGGCTTTGTCTTTTACTGGCAGGTATTTTTTCCGCTTTCTTTGGTTGGTTATTAGCTGCTGCAGTCCGTAAATTAAAAGGAGATTATTTAGCTTTAGTAACTTTAGGGTTTTCTTTTGTAGTATATGCAGTGTTTCAAAATTGGACATGGTTAACTAATGGACCTTTAGGTATTTCTGGGATTACAAGACCCAATTTTTTAGGTTTTTCTACAAACAACAACAATATATATTTTATTTTAGTTTTTTTTATTTTTTTGATTTCTTATTTTTTTATTTATCGAGTTGTTACTTCTCCATTTGGTAAAGTGGTTGAGGCGGTAAGAGATGATGAACTTTCCGCTAAATCTTTAGGCAAAAGAACTTTTAAAATAAAATTGATAACTTTTTCCACCTCCGCTTTTTTTGCTGGTGTTGCAGGTAGTCTTTATGCATCTTATATTACCTATATAGATCCATCATCATTTACTTTAGCTGGAATTATCCCTGTTATTCTCATTGTGATAATAGGAGGTCTTGGTTCTTTTCATGGAACACTTTTAGCGACCTTTTTCATTATTTTACTACCTGAACCTCTCCGCTTCATGGGTTTTTCTTCTTCTATAGTAGGCCCAGCCAGACAAATTATCTATGCGATTATTTTGCTTGCGACTTTATACTATAAGCCGAAAGGTTTTTATGGAAAATTAGATTTGGAATAATGTGCTAAGAATAGAAAACTTAAAAAAATATTTTGGGGGAATAAAGGCAGTCAACGGATGCTCATTTGAGGTAGAGAAGGGTAAAATTACGGCTTTAATTGGCCCAAATGGCTCAGGTAAAACCACAATATTTAATCTTATTTGTGGGGTACATAAACCAGACGAGGGTAAAATAATTTTTTCTACGAATACAGGAAAAAGGAATATTGCGGGAATGCAGATAGAGAAAATTTCAAATTTTGGAATATCTAGATTTTTTCAACAAACCAGATTATTTAAAAATTTAACAGTACTTGAAAACCTTTTACTAGCGGAAGATAATGAGGACCAGAAATTTTGGAAAAATGTTCTTGGATTTAATAAATTCGATAAGGCAAAAATAGAAAAAGCAAATGAAAAGTTAGCTGATTTTGATCTTAAAAATATTTTGAATATAAGAGCTGAAGATTTAAGTTTTGGTCAAAAAAGGTTGGTGGAATTAGCAAGGAATATTTTAAATTATCACACTATTTTGATTTTAGATGAGCCAGTGGCTGGAGTTAATCATAAAATCCGAAACATAATAGCAGAAACAATCTTACAAATGAAAAAAGAAGGAGAAACTATATTGCTTATTGAACACGACATGTCTTTTACTTTTAGTATATCTGACAAAGTAATTGTTATGGATGCAGGCAAGATTGTTGCTACTGGAACACCAGAAGAGATTCATAATAATCCAGAAATTTTAAGAATATATCTAGGGTGTTGTCAACTGTAGTATTTAATAGTAATATTACTAAAGTAATATTAATTTTATAAATTTAATCATAATTATTTATGGAACAAATAAAAAGAGGCAGATGGCCTTTAATTATTGTAGGGATCCTAATAGTAGTAATTGTTTTTTTGGTGGTGTGGGAAAAAACGAATACTTCCAAAGATGATATAAAAGTAGCTTATATTTCTACTTTGTCAGGAGATACTGATGTTTGGGGGCAGAGCCTTAAAAAGGGTTTTGACTTTGCTTTAAATGAAATCAATGCTAGCGGTGGCATTAAAGGTAGAAAAGTTACCGCTGTTTATGAAGACGATAAATGCAATGCATCTTCTGGATTAACTGTATTTAATAAGGTGATAGATGTAGATGGGGTTAAATATATAACAGGGACTGTTTGCTCTACGGTAGCGATGGCTGTGGCTAAAAAAACCCAGGACAATAGGGTTTTTTATGTGGCTTCAGCGGCTACTAGCCCAGAAGTTCCTAAACAAGGGGATTTAATATTTAGACCCTGGCCTTCAGATGCTAATGATGCCTTAGTTGTTGGAAAAGAAGTGGTAACCACATTCGGATTGAAGAAACTAGCTGTAATTTCTATGGATGATAACCCTGCCGGAATAGCTTTGAGGAATACTTTTAAAGATACGGTTATTGCCAATGGTGGACAAATTATTTCTGATGAAACGATAAATTCAAAAACTAAAGATGTAAAGACATCAATCCAAAAAATACTTACAGGTAATCCAGAAGGAATTTATGTTGCTACTCTTCCAGAACAATCCATACTTGTGATTGGACAAATAAAATCTTTGGGATATAAAGGAAAAATCTTTGTTTATGGAGATTCAGCTTTATCTGGTGGGTTTGCTGATAAAATAAAAGACAAAACTGATATATTCTATGCCTCTCCTTTATCTGTAAAGGAAACTTCATTTTGGTCTGATTATAAGGCTGAAACTGGAACAGAGCCAGATTTACTTGTTGCTCTCGGATATGATAGTATGAAAATGATTGCTTACGGTATTGACGTTTGTGGTGAGGATAATGATTGTATTAGAGACACTTTCTTGAATATAAAGGATTATCAAATGACTAGAGGGAAAGTATCATTTGATCAGTATGGCGATGTAAATGGTTTTGAATATGAAATAGTTTCGTTGTAACTTTAAAACAATAAGAAGAAACAGAAAGCTTCGCTAACGCAAGGCTTTTTGTTTTGTTAAAATTTGGGTTATAACATAAGTATGTTAAGTATAAAAGATCTTAATTCTGGTTATAATAAATCAGAAATATTGCATGGAGTAGATATATATGTAGAAATGGGAGAAATTGTGGTGCTAATAGGTCCAAACGGAGCTGGTAAATCCACTGTATTAAAAAGTATATTTAATCTAGCTGATGTTTATAGAGGCCAAATTATTTTTAAAGATAAAGATATAACAAAATTAAAAACTTTTGAGCTTATTGAAATGGGGATTAGTTATGTTCCACAGGGTAGGCAACTTTTTCAGAACATGACAGTACTAGAAAATTTACAGATGGGAGCTTTTATAATTAAAAATAAAGAAGTTATTAATATAAGAATAGAAGAGATATTTAAGAAATTTCCCGTTTTAAAAGAAAAGAAAAATCAAATCTCTTCAACTCTTTCTGGAGGTCAACAACAAATACTAGCTATTTCAAGAGCTTTAATTCAAAACCCCCAAATTTTATTACTAGATGAGCCGTCACTTGGTTTAGCTCCTAAAATGATGCTAGAAATTTTTGAGAAAATAATAGAAATAAAAAACGAAGGAGTGGCAGTGCTTATGGTTGAACAAAATGCCAGTCAGGCTATGCAGATTGCAAGTAGAACATATGTGTTAGAAGGTGGGAAAATAGGAATACATGGTGGTAAAGAGATTATAAATGACCCAAAGATTCGAGATATTTATTTTGGAAAAATTAGCTAATTTTTTGAAAAACATCAAATATTTCGCTGGATGGTGCTCCCGAGAGGAATCGAACCTCTATTTTACGCTTCGGAAGCGTAAGTCCTATCCGTTGAACGACGGGAGCGTAAAAAGCAAATCTGATTTATTAGACATTAATTATTAGTTCCAAAATAGCGTACGTTATCCATAGAGCAACCAATACAAATCCCTCTTTTTTTGTAAGAGTTTTTCCTGTACGCATGAAATGAAGTAGGATAAAAGAAGAGATAACCATATATACTCCTGTGGTAGAAACTATTCGTACAGGAAATTTAAAAGGGCTGATTATAGCAATTATACCTACCACGATTGTTGCATCGGCAAGTACTGATCCCAAAATGTCTCCTATAGCCAAGCCATCTTCGTGTTTCTTTATTGCTTTTAAGGAGTAAAAGAGTTCTGGTATTGTGGTACCCAAACTAACTACTAGCAATCCGATGAGTATAGGATTGATATTTAGTGCTTTTGCAAGTGATGTAGCAGAAGTTACAGTGAAGTGCGCACCTACAAGTAATAACACCATGCCGAATAGGAAAGCGGATATGCTTTTAAAAGTGTCTTTGTTGTTACGAGTTTCTGAAGGTGATTTTTCGCTATTTTTAAAAATAAAATAGTAAAATGAAAATCCCGCTATAAGTAAAATAATACCCTCAAAACGTGAATAGTAACCATTAAAACCAAAAACAACTGGAAGCATTAGTATGAACGGATAAAATTGTATATCTTTAAGTATCTTACTTTCTATTTTTAGGGACCTACGAGATACAAATATAAGTATTGCAAAAATAAGAGTTAATTCTGCGATATTCGTGCCGAATAAAGAACCAAGACCAAATTCTGGTATACCTTCTATGGCGGCATTTATAGCAATAAGTGTTTCTGGGAGAATTGTAATAAACGCCACAATAACAAAAGATACAATATATTTTGATATATTTAAGTGAGATGCTATTTTCTCAGAGTATTTTGTGGCAAGCATGGCGCCCTGCACAACGAGAAATAAAGATATTCCGAATATAAAAAAATTAACTAACATATTTTAAGTGGACCTGAGGGGACTTGAACCCCTGACCCCATCCATGCCATGGATGTGCTCTACCAGCTGAGCTACAGGCCCAAAATGAGGTGCGTGGTAAAAGATTTCTTATAATCTATTGCTTTTAAAAGAGATGTTTTACGAACTATACGTCGTACACACCCCCTCAAAAGTATAATATATTTTACTTGTTTTTTAATAGGCTTTTTGATATAGTAGTTTTCTATGAAATTCGCAGTAATAGAGACTGGAGGCAAGCAATACATTGTTTCTGACAATAAATCAATAATAGTTGAGAAGTTAGCTGGGGAAAATGGCTTACCTGTGCAGGTGGGTGATAAGGTTGTATTCGATAAAGTCATTCTTACAGATGATGGTTCTCAAACTGTACTCGGATCTCCATATATTGCAGGTGAAAAAGTTGAAGCAGAAATTTCAGAGCAGGGAAGGGGCAAGAAAGTACTTGTTGTGAAGTATAAACCTAAAAGTAGATACTACAAGAAACGAGGTCATAAACAGCCATACTCAAAGGCTACAATCAAAAAAGTGTAAGAACATTCTATTGTTGAACGTCTTTATTTTCTGTTTTCCAGTGCGTTTTTAATGGTGTCAACGTCAGAGTATTCGAGTTCTGTGCCGGTGGAAAGTCCACGGCCGAGTTCTGATATGCGGAATGCTCGTTTTTTTAAATTAGAGTCAAGAAGCGAACGTATGTGCTGTGCAGTCATATCGCCTTCGGGGTGAGCTCCAGTGGCGATAATGATTTCAGTTATATTTTGATTTTTGTCTAAAAGCGCTACTAATTCTTTGGTTCGAAGATTACTTTCTTGCAGTCGTAATAGAGGAATCGTTCCGCCAAGTACAAAATAACGTCCGTTATATGCACCGCTTTTTTCAATGGCATCTAAGTCAGCATCTTTCTCAACCAACATTAGTACGTGCGAATCTCTGTTGGGTGAAGAACAAATATCGCATACTTCCGCATAGTTATCCGTATCAAAAAATCGAAAGCACGATTGACATTGAGTGACTGATCCGCGCAACTCAGATATACGTTTTGCAAGATCTTCAAGTATGCTTTTTTCTTGAGATAGAAGAAAATATACGAAGCGTTTTGCTTGTCTAGGTCCTATCCCAGGAAATCTTTGAAAATATTCAGCCAGTTTATTGATGGAATTCATATGAATATTTTAGCAGATGGGGCATAGAACAAGTAGCAAATAGAATATCTTTCGCAACACTTTTTCATCAATAACCTAAAAAATCTCAGAAGCAGAGGAGTCTCTTTCCTCAGTACCCATTTTCTCAAACTGTTCTAAGCCGTGTCGTTCAATAGATCTAAACGTTGCTTTTTTGTCATCAAAGTATAGCTCCATAGAACCTGTAGGGCCGTTGCGGTGCTTTGCGATGATGAGCTCTACTATGTTTGATCGTACAGCTTCTTCTTTGTAACGATCTTCGTTATGTATGAAAAGTACCACATCAGCATCTTGTTCAATAGAACCAGAATCGCGCAGATCAGAAAGCTGAGGTCGACCTCGACGTTGTTCGATAGCTCGAGAGAGTTGTGAGAGAGCTACAACCGGAACATCTAATTCACGCGCAAGTTGTTTTAGAGAGCGAGAAATTTCAGTCACCTGTTGCACCAAATTATCTGGACGGTTTTTGCCAGCAGGTACCATAAGCTGTAGATAATCTACTATAATCATATCTAGTCCTTTTTCTCCTTTAAGACGTCTAGCTACAGAGCGCATTTTGAGAATATTGTTGCCAGGTTGATCATCAATGTAGATTTTTGCTTGAGATAGTTTGTTGGTCGCCTCTCCAATACGCTCAAATTCTTCATCGGTGGATAGTTTTCCTGTGCGTAACCGCCATGCATCTACCTGAGCTTCTGCTGCAAGCATTCGGTCTACCAGTTGTTGGGCGCTCATCTCCAAGGAGAATATTCCAACAGAGGTTCCGTGACGTATAGACGAATGGCGAGCTATATCCAGAGCAAGAGAAGTTTTTCCCATAGAAGGTCTAGCGGCGAGTATTATAAGGTCAGATGGTTGGAATCCGGCAAGTTTATGGTCAATTTCTTGGAAACCGGTTGGGACCCCACGAAGAGATCCATCTGTCTTGTGCAATCTGTCTAGACGCTCAAATGCGTCACCTAATGCTTCGGAGAGCTGAATGAATTTCTGATTTGATGGAGCAGAAGTTATTTCGTATATTTTTTTTTCAGCCTTATCTAAAATCTCTTCGATTTCTTGTTCTTCTGCAAACCCTAACTCGGTGATATGATGCGCAGCTTCTATAAGTTGTCGCATAGTGTATTTTTTCTGCACGATTTCAGCATAGTGTTTCGCGTTCATTGACGAAGGAACAGTATCTACTAGAGATGTAAGGTAGGACATACCACCTACACTTTCAATTTCTTTAAGCTCTTTAAGCCGTGAAGAAAGCGAGACAAGATCGACAGCTTCGCCACGACGGAAAATATCAAACATAGCTGAAAAAATAGAACGATGTTTGGCAAGATAAAAAGAGTCAGGAATAACGATATCTATAACCTCGTGTATGGCTTCTGGACGCAGAAGAATTGAGCCCAAAAGAGCTTTTTCTGCTTCAATATCTTGTGGTGGTGTACGGACGTGTGAAGTTGTTTTTGTGGATTCCACTCCCATGACACACGCATAGTACCACGAAGTAAGTATTGTCGTGAAAACAAGAATAGGGGAGTACTTGTGGGAATATTGTGGATAGTGTTATATAAAAAAATAGCTCAATAAAGCCATTTTTATATTCATGGTTATTTTTTAACAAGTTTTTGCCCTTCAGGAGTATCTTTTACTAAAAATCCTTTTTTCTCAATTTCACTACGAAGCGAATCAGCTGTATCCCAATGTTTTGATTCTCTGGCTAGTTTTCGACGGTGTAACAATTCTTTCACGTCTTCAGGAATATTGACATCTTTTGTTTCGTTTAGTTGTAATCCTAGTACAGCGTCCCAGTCAAGAATAGTAGCTCTCTTAACTTCTTCGGCCACGTCTTCATCGTGGATGATATCCCAAACAAGTGATAACGCCTTTGGCGTGTTAAGATCATCTCCTATATAGGAGCGAAATTTAGCATCATAAGCTATATCTAACGAACCACCTGTAGGCATATTAGATATACGGCTTTTTAATTTTTCATAAGCGGTATGGGCTCCAGCAAGAGCTTTCCATGAAAAGTTAATAGGGGAGCGGTAGTGGGCAGTTAAAAGCCAGTAACGATAAGACAGAGGAGTGATTCCTTGTTTGGTAAGATTGGGGAGAGTTAGTGCGTTGCCAATAGATTTAGCGATTTTTTCTTCATTAATTGTAAGAAATGCATTGTGTAACCAGAAACGAGCCAGAGGTTTTCCTGTGGCGTTTTCTGATTGAGCGATCTCATTGTTGTGATGGACTGGAATGTGGTCTATGCCTCCTGTATGTATATCAAAAGATTCACCTAGGTATTTCATAGACATAGCAGAGCATTCAATGTGCCACCCCGGAAACCCTTTTCCCCATGGACTTTCCCAGCCCATATTTTTGTTAAACTTCCATAGTGCGAAATCTCTTGGCCCATGTTTGAAAGAAGAAACAGCGCTATCTCGTGCTTCGGATATAGGTGTTAGACCACCAAGCCTCCCATAGTTTGGGTCTTTAGATGTGTCAAAATACACTCCGTCATTTGCGATTACATAGGTAAATCCTTTTTCCTCTAGCCGACGAATTAAATCTATTTGTTCAGGAATATGATCGGTGGCGCGAGGCATAACATCAGGATGAATGATGTTTAGTGAAGACAGATCTTCTTCAAATAATAATGTGTAACGTTCAGCAAGTTCTTTCATTCCTTCAAGTGATAATGGTAGACCTTCCCGCTTCAAACCCTTTGTCATTTTGTCTTCCCCGGAATCTTGGTCGGAGGAAAGATGTCCAACGTCAGTTATGTTCATTACTTGCAGAACATTAAATCCTACATATGAAAGAACACGGCGTAGTGTATCAGAGAAGATATATGCGCGAAGATTGCCGATGTGCGCGCGATCATACACTGTAGGCCCGCAGTTATACATACGAACTGTGGTTCCGTCTTCTGGCGAGAAAATTTCTTTTTTCTTCGATAATGTGTTGAAAAGTGACACCATATGTTTGTTGTTACTTGATACTATATTCTACTCTATGCGATACTGTTCTGGCTATGTATTCAGATAGTAGCAAAAAAATCGGTCTTGTGATTCTTGGAGGGATATTGTTTGTGTCAGGGTTTTTTATAGGTCGTGACACCGTATCTCCCGTGACATTAGTAACCGATGCCCTTAATACTGAGTCTCCTGATTTTGTTCCTGCAGATTTTTCGAATTTTTGGGAAGTGTGGAACACAATTAATGAGCGCTATTATGATGCCGCAAAAGTGTCTCCTGAAGACAAAATACAAGGCGCAATAGCTGGACTTGTAGATTCGCTTGGAGATCCTTACTCCGTATTTTTGCCTCCCGAGGAAACGGAATATTTTAATGACATATTACTTGGAAGTTTTGGTGGTGTTGGTATGGAAGTCGGTGTGCGTGAAAGTGCAATAACAGTAATAGCACCGCTTCGTGGAACGCCAGCAGATCGCGCTGGTATACGATCAGGAGATATAATTGTAAAAATTGACGGTGAATCTACGATGGGTTTATCAGTAGACAAAGCAGTTTCTCGTATTCGTGGGAAGGTTGGTACGAGAGTAACACTTACTATTTCTCGAGAAGGAGAGGATGAGTTTTTGGAAAAGACAATTATACGTTCAACTATTGAAATACCAACACTTGAAACATCGTGGAGAGATAACGATATTTTTGTTCTGTCGTTGTATAATTTTGATGGATTATCTGTACAGAAAGTGAGAAGAGCATTAAGAGAATTTGTTGCACGTGGTGGCACAAAGCTTATTTTTGATTTGCGTGGAAATCCAGGAGGTATTCTTAGTGCTGCTGTTGAAATTGCAAGTTATTTTTTGCCAGAAGGAACTTTGGTGGTTTCTGAGCGTTATGAGCAGGGAACTCAAACTAGGGATTATCATAGTTCTGGAAATTCATTGCTACCAAAGAATGTGTCTGTAGTTGTATTAGTCGATCGTGGTTCTGCTTCAGCCTCGGAAATTGTAGCAGGCGCATTACAAGAGCACGGTAGAGCAACTATCATAGGAGAACAAACATATGGTAAGGGCTCAGTACAGGAGTTATTGCCATTAACTAAAAACACTTCTCTAAAACTTACAGTTGGGAAGTGGTATACACCTCATGGTGTTTCTATATCAGAAGGTGGACTTATGCCAGATATTATTGTTGAACGAACCGTTGAGGATTTCAAAAATGATAAAGATCCACAAATGGATGCGGCTATAGAATTGTTGAAAAACAGGTAAAAATAGGGGTATTGTCTGAAAAAGAGATGGGTAGTACTATACACAGCATGGAGGTTATTTTGCTTAAAGATGTTGCAAAGGTGGGAAGGCAATTTGATATTGTTACTGTTGCCGATGGTTATGCTCTCAATTTTCTTATACCACGCAAGCTGGCGCAGGCGGCAACGCCTGCAGCGCGTGCAGCAGCAGCATCACGCAAACATAAAGCAGATGCTGACAAACAAAAATACGATAGTGAGATTGAAAAATGTGTTTCGCAAATTAACGGCAAAATAGTTACAGTACATGAACGTGCAAATGAAAAGGGACACCTATTTGCTTCTTTACATCCTGAAAAAATAATTGTAGCTCTGTATGATCAATTAGGTGTAACTGTTCCTGTGGGGTGTGTGCATCTTTCAGAACCAATAAAGACGACAGGAGATATTTCTATAACTGTTGGGGCAGGGAACACTAAAGGTACGCTTATAGTTCGTGTAATTCCTACCGAATAATACAAAAAACATCATTTAACTTAAGAATATAAAAACACGTCGAAATCGTGTTTTTATTTTTTCTTAAGATATTACGTCTACAATCTTTTTTCGGGCGAGAATTCCGTTAAAACGTACTACTCGTTTTGTGCGAAATTTAACAGTACCTTGTGAAGTTGCGTAGAGTGTATGATCTTTTCCTGTACGTACATTAGCTCCGGCTTCTATTTTAGTTCCTCGTTGTCGTACGATAATTGCACCGGGCTTAGCTTTCTGTCCGTCTGCTATTTTTACTCCCAAAAATTTAGGATTGGAATCGCGTAAGTTTTTAGCTGTTCCTCCAGCTTTTCTTTGTGCCATATGTTAATTTTATTTGAAAAAACAAAGAGTAGTATACATGAATTCAAGCGTTTGTACAAGGGGCTTTTGCGCGTAGTGCTTCGTGACGGATTACTTGTTGCAGTAGTTGTCTGTACTGCTTATATAACCCACGGTGTATCACTTATAGAGCTTGAAAACACAAATGAAAAGTCGATATCTATATGCCAAAAAGGCTTTGATATGGGTTCTAAAGTTGATTTAGCCACGAATACACGTAAAGACGAAAATATCTCTCCAGAGCTCAATTTAAAGCCTTCTAATGCCTATATAAAACCATCTTCGAATGTAGTAAAAAGCGTAGTTGCCTCAAAAAAAGGCTCAAAATACCATTTTCCATGGTGTGTTGGAGCTAGTCAGATAAAGGAGGAAAATAAGGTGTGGTATGAAAACGAGGAAGAAGCTATACGTGCTGGGCTTGAGAAAGCAAAAAATTGTAACTAATCACTGTTTAATATCTTTACCGCCGTGAAATTTTTCATGTATATCGCGTAACCTTTTATTTGTAACATGAGTATAAATTTGCGTGGTTGCGACGTTTTTGTGGCCCAATAATTCTTGAACTGAACGTAAATCTGCTCCGTGAGAAAGGAGATCTGTTGCGTAGGTGTGACGGAGAGTGTGAGGGGTTACCTTTTTAGAAAGTCCTGCAATACGAGCGCAACGGGATATCATTATTTGAATAGAGCGTGGAGTAAGCCTTCGACTATCGCTGGTTTTTGAACGCACGTTAATAAATAGAGGCTTATCAACGTCATGGCGTTTTTCAAGATATAATCTGAGCCACTGTGCGGAACGTGGTGAAATGAATACTGTACGTATATGTTTACCTTTACCTACAATAGATAGTTCATATGTTTTGTCTGTACGGTTATCATTAAGAAAGGAAACTTGATCTATATTTAATGCTGTAAGTTCCGATATACGCATACCGGAAGAAAAGAATAACTCCATAATTGCGCGATCTCGTAGTCCAGAAAATGTTTTTATGTTTGGGATAGATAATATAGCTTCTATGTCATGCACATCTAAAAACGAAATCGTTTCTTCGCTTTTTTGTTTGGCTAGTTTAACTTTTGAAGAGGGGAGAGTTTCTATGTCTCGATCAACAAGGAAATCCAAAAGTGCACGTAGAGCTATGAGGTAGTAGTTTTGTGATTTTTTGCCAAGAGATTGTCCTGAAGAAGTTTTATATTGCCGTGCTAAAAAAAGTCTGTAGTCCCAAATATGTTGCGAAGTTAGTTCATGGGGAAGTAGGAATTCCTTTCCTATTTGTTTTAGCCAACGAGTAAAAAGTAGAAGGTACTGACGATAATTTCTTTGGGTGTTATCTGAGAGTCCTTTTTCTATTTCACAGTATTCTAGGAAAGGTAGTATATGTTCAGTTAACGGCTTCTTGCTTTTTAGGGAAGACATGGTGAATTCTTTTTTACTATTTATAACTCTATACTATCATTCGCACAATATATGTAAAACGAACTATTCTATGATAATTCCAAAAACCTTTATTGTTATTGTTTTTATATAATTAACGAATTGACTCTCACAAGTTGATAAGCATGAGTTAGAACTGTTGTTTTTGGTATTTTATCGATCGTTTCTCTATTTCGTAGTCTTTCAAGTCCTTGCAAAAATAAATTCCATAAAGTGTTCACAATATTATTCCATATCCATGTAGCAGGTCTTTGCAAATAATTCTTCCATATATTTTTTACTAGGTTCCATGCATAAGATAGATTATCTTGCACAACCGGAGATGCTATAACATCTGCGATGTTGATACTGAAGTATCCTAGAACGATAAGAGCAATTATGATGATAATAATGATCTGCAAGAATCCTTTATTGTGAGGGTTTAAATGGTTCATATAATTCTTTAGGATGGCGCTTTAGTGCGTCTTTAATAATGGTTTAGGTTATTATTAGAGCTTAGGAAGATATTCAAGAGGATCTAGATATGCTTCATATGGAGCGTATGGAACTTTAGTATTTTTGCAACCTATACTCCAAGTAAATTGAGAAACTTGTACAGCATCACGGTCAAATACGGTGAAATGCAGATGTGGACCTGTAGAATATCCAGTTGCACCTGCATAGCCGATAATCTGTCCGGCATTTACTTTATCTCCAGCAGATACCGACATGACGGACAAATGCGCGTAAAGAGTTGATAAACCGTTATCATGATCTATAAGTATCCATTTACCGTAAGAGTAGCATCCTTTTTGTGCATCCATGTTTACAGCATCACGCACCACACCGTTAGCAGCCGCTAAACGTGGTGTTCCTATAGAACCTCGAAAATCTATGCCTCTGTGTGGGTTCGGGTTGCCATTTTTGTCATAACCATATGCACCACTTTTGGCAAAACTTGTCAAACCAAAACCT